>NZ_JAXVAE010000107.1:0-15063 GCF_037460745.1 Hallella sp.
AAAGTTCGGGCTTTGTGATATTTTAAAAGAGGGTGTGAATTTTGACACACCCCCTGTACGAATTGACAAAAGCAAGACGCCCTGCAAGGGCAAAAGCATTGATTATTAACGCTTTTGCCCTTGCAGGGCGTTAATGGGTATGTTGTTTGTATTCATACCCAGGGTGTCGCTACGCTTGCCCTGGGCTTTGCGCTTGTTGGGCTTTCAGCCCACTCTGCCTAAATCAGAAACCCCAATAATTTATTTACCGGACAGCAATAATTTCAATCCTTGTTAGTGTTTGCTTCGAGCAGGATGCGACAGGCACGTCGACGGCATTGGCAAACGTGATGCGCAACGGATGGTTAGTGGATGGTGCCCTGTCAGGTAATTTGGTGAAAAAGTTGTGTCGTGATTTTGCGCGAACCAGCGAGCGCTAAGCTCATTTTTGCCCCATTTCATCGGAAAAACCGCGCTTCGCTTTTGCCGTTAGGCATCTTTTGGGTTGCGAAAGGCCGTGTATCGAGTTGCGAAAGACCATCTTTCGCGCCTCGGTTAGGCATGTTCCGAGGCGCGAAACATGCCTAACCGTGAGGTGGAGTATGAAATGTGGCGTGTGGAATGTTGAACTTTGGTAGTAATGCTCTGATTCTTAGCGTGTTGGGTAAATGTGCTGAGAATCGCGTATTTGCGCCCAACATTTCCGTCGTGGAAAACAACAATGTAGTTCTTGCTATAGATTGTTGCGCGTTTTCAGACCTTGTGGTCACGAAAGAAGGGCACACCCCTCATCGTGGTGTGCCCTTCCTATAGAAGATAAACAATGACTCTGATAGCTTCTTACCTGACGATCTTCACGCTCTTGCTGCCTTGGCGCACGATGTAGGTGCCGTGGGCAGGCAGGCGGTTAGGGTCGAAATCATCGGTGGCCGATTGGTAAACCTCTTGGCCTTGCAGGTTGTAGACGCGCGTAACCTTGCTTGTTTCCTTCTCGACGAGCGTCGTGGAGATGCCCGTGGTGAAATTGTTGGAGCCTTTGGTGAGCGTATACTTGCCGTTGTTCACCGTCAGCAAGTAGTTGGAGTTTACGGTCTCGTTGCTCAAGATAGGCTGCCAATCAAGTTCCTGCTTGTCGGCAGAAGTCGACTTGGTGGCCATGTAGATACGATACTCGCCATTGGCCAACTGTCTGAGGTTGGCGCTGATGTTGAGGCGGAAGCCACTGGTGTATTCCACATTGCTCACGGGATCGTTGGATGTGAGCTGCGTAACCACACCCGTCTTTGTGTTGGCGGCCACCAGATCCACGTAGCCTGTGAAATAATCCACATCGAGATTGTAGGCCACATAGTTGTTGGCGTTCACTCGGCTTCCGGCCTGCGTCAATATCAGTCCTGTCTCGCTGCCCCACAATGAGTGGTAGGTCTCCTTAAAGTGCTTGTCGTCGGGCGTGCGCACGATCACCATGTTCTGGCTCTCGGTGAAACTTCCCTCGCGAGAGTTGAGCAGCGCCACGTCGAAGTAACCATCGTTGACACCTTCCCAACCCCAGTTCACGTGTACCAAGCCGTTCTTGTCGTAGCCATCAAACACAAACTCATGGCCGAAACCCTGGGTGGTGGCTCCACCATAGAGGATGGGACAACTGTCGTTGAGCTCACGGTAGATGAGATCCATCCAAGCGTCCTTCGGGTAGAAAGCGCGTGTGTAGAGTTTGATGGCCTTGTGATACTTGAAGTTGTTGCGGAGGGCGCGACAAGCGTCGGCGGCATAGGCACCGCTGCCGTCCTTGGCGTATTGCATGCTTACCGAGCCACCGCAGTCTTTCATCAGTACGGCCACTGCTTTGGCCTCCGTGTCGTTATATTTGCCACGGGTGTACTTGTCGAGCATGTTCTTCCAGTCGTAGGTGTTTGCGAAATTAACGCGAACGGTGGTGCCAGTGCTGTTGTTGCCGTTGGGGTAGAAGGTCCAGCGGTTATAGCCCTTACCCTTTTCGGGGTAATCGTGGTATTTCATGACCTGCGCCATGGCTGTGGCCACACAACCTGTGACGTAATGGGTCTCCTGATAGTTCTGCGTGTAGGTGGGTGTGAGGTTGTAGTAAGGCTCGCTCTGTCCCCACTCGGTGGTCATCAGCTTGTCGACGGCCTCGCGGTAGGCGGCGTTCTTCTTGACCTGTGTGGGCGTCGCACCCTTGGCCAGGGTCTCCTCCATGGCTTGGCTGATGGTGGTCATCCACCATTCGAAGGCAGGAGCCATGTTGTTGCGGTCGACAGGCGCGTCGGTGTAACCCACGATGGGCTGGAACGCGTCGTCGTTGGCCATGATGAGTGCTTGGCCGTTGCTGCTGTTCAGAAGGGTGATCTGATCATTGCTGAGCAACTGCGTGAAGGTTACCTTGCTCTTGGCGCCCTTGGCGGGGCCACCGTTGGCTTGCACAAAGGCTTGTGCGGCTTGCAACAGTTGTTGCTGCGTGCGTTGCTTGGCCATGGCGCTCAGGCTAACCATGCATGCGAGTGCGATGATCGATAAATGTTTGTGCATGTTGCGAATCATGTTATGATGTAAAAAACGTTGTTTGCTGTTTGGGCCAGCTGGGTTTGTACAAGATAAAGGCAGGTTGGCAAGGACTTGATAACCTTGTCAACCTGCCTTGGTATGTCAGTTGTTAACCTGTGTGTTTACTTTTTGGTGAGCTTCAGGTTGGAGAAGATTCTCCAAACACCATTTCCGGGCTGATAGAATGCCAATTTAGCGCTCTCGGGGAAGGTGATAGTTGTTGGGAATGCATCGTTCTCGCCCAATGCCCAAGGAGCAGTGACGTCGTCGGCGGTCAGCTGGTTGTTGGCGCCGATGGAGGCCCACATCCACTGGTAGGCATCGCCATAGCTGCCAATGATCTCGCCGCAGATGAATCCGAGCGTACCCGTTTTGGCTTCCGTGTTGAATGAGTAGCGGAAGTGCCACTCACAGTCGACGGACACACCTACGTTGACCAAGCCAGGAGCTGAAACGGTCAGGATGTTGTTGTAGTCGGCCGACTCCTCATCGGTTACGCCCGAGATGGTTACATCCTTGCTGAATGGGCTCACACCAGTTGAGCCTTCGATGTTTCCGCTCAGTGTCCACTTGCCGAAGAACTTCTCGTAGAAGGCAGCGTCGTTGTCGCGGATGGTGATAGTCGTAGAGGCGTTGGTGCCAACCGTGGCGCCGTTTACGCTTGCGATGGTGAGCTTGAAGGTGCGGTTCTCGTTGATCTCATCGTCGTCGACCATCTTCACCTCAACGTTGATCACACCGCTCTGCAGCGTGTCGGCCTTCAGGGTCAGGGTCTTGTCGGTGATCATGTAGTTCACATCCTCCTTGGCGGGGTTCGCGCCCACTTCCTCAGTCACAATGCGCAGGCTGATGTCGCCGTTGCGCAGGCCCGTTACATTGATGGGGATGTTTACGATGCCAGCGCTCTCCTTGGTGGTGATGGCGTTGTTAGCGAAGCTTACGGTCGTCTCGTTGGTGTTGTAGTCGTCGTCGCTTGAGCAAGCGGCGAACAACGAAACGACAGCCAGCAGCATGAATAATTTGATATATTTCATGTCTTTTTTCTTTTTCAGTTTATAGTTAACGCTTGATTAATAGCCAGGGTTCTGCACAAGTTTCTTGTTTACATCGATCTCGTGCTTCGGGATCGGCCAAGTGAGCTTGGGAGAATTGGCGTCGAGAGAGAAGCCTGTGGTGGTAGCGCCAGGCAGCAGGCAGAGGTCGAGTTGCTGAGGAACACCGCGCTTGAAGCCCTTGTGCCAACGCTTCAGGTCGAACAGACGAGTGGCCTCGCCCACCATCTCACGCTCGCGCTCGTTCTGCACCTCGGTCATCAGGGCGTTCTTTGTGGGGAATGATGTTTCCTCGTAACCCTCGATGCGCTTGCCCTTCAACTCGTTGAGGTACTTGGCGCCGTTGGTCAGGTCGCCAGCCTGTGCGTAAGCCTCGGCGGCGATGAGGTACATCTCGGCGATGCGGAACATCTTCGGCTCGATGCAGAAACGGGCATACTCGTAGCCCTGAAGCTTGGTCCAAAGAGCGCCGTGGTCGACGATCTTGTTGAAGCAGTAAACCTCACCTGTGGCACCTGTGTTGGTGGTCAGCGTCATCTTGTTGAACCATACCTGCTTGCGGTAGTCTTTGGCTGAGTAGAGGTCCATCAAGGTCTGGGTGGGGATGTAGTCGGGCACAGAACCATCTGAGTAAGGTTGGTAAATCTTACTGCTGTTGGGAAGCTCGTCCTTTGTGGAGCAAGCAAACTGCATGATGGTCTCGTTGCCACCGTCGTTCTGCCAGAGGTCGGCCAACTCGTCGGCATCCTCGGCCAGTGTGTACTTGCCATCTTTGATCAGCTCAGTGGCATACTTGGCGGCGTTAGTGTAGTCGTCCATAGCCAGGGCTACGCGAGCGCGCAGGGCCTTGATGGCATCCTGTGAGAAGTAGCCGTAGCTGGCCTCACCCTCTGCGGTGATGTACTTGGCGGCAGAGTCGAGGTCCTCGGTGATCTGCTTGAAGGTCTGCTCCAGGGTCTCGCGGGCAGGATAGGTGGCTGCGTTTGAAGAGGGAGCGTAGTCGAGGCGGTATGACACACCGCTGTTGGCGGCAGAAGCCGTAGAAGCCTCATAGTCGGCGCAGAAATACTGCGACAGGCCAAAGATAGAGTAGGCGCGTGTGAAGTAGGCGTCGCCCACAGCCACCTTAATCTTAGCGATGTTCTCGGGAGTGTAAACCACAGCGTTGCTCATGTCTACCTTCTTGTAACCGTCAAGGATGTAGTTGGCGCGGGCAATCATGCCCTGGTAGTTGCCGTAGACGGTAGAGAAGTAGCCGCTTGATGTGGCGAAGGTGTAACGGTACATGTCGCCCAGCGTGTTGCTGTAGCCTGTGACGGCGTTGAAGCCGTCGGTCTGGATTTCCATGGCGTTGTTGAAGCTGTCGCCACCAATGCAACCACGAAGACCTGAATAAAGACTCACTCGGGCGTTGGCAAAGTCGGTCGGGGTGGTGATGCCCTCGGTGTCAGGAAGCGCATTGTAGGGCTCCTTGTCCATGTCGCAAGACGACATCAGACCAGCTGCCAAGGCCAACATTAAATATATTTTCTTCATGTTAGTTTGCGTTTATATAATTAGAATGTGAGTTCTGCACCAAATGAAATCTGGAGCGTGTTGGGGTAATTGCCGAGGGTGTGATTGGTGTCAACCTCAGGATCGTAACCCTTGTAGCCTGTGAAGGTAAGGAGGTTGCGGCCTACGAAATAAACCTTGGCGCCCTTGAGGAAGTGGGTAGCGTTGATCCACTTCTTGGGAACAGTGTAAGACAACTGCAAGAACTTCAGACGAACGAATGAGGCGTTCTCCAACAGGCGGGTGTCGCCAATGTAGTATTGGGCGTCGGCGGCTGCGATGTCGGTGATGTCGCCCGGCTTCTGCCACATGTTGAACATGGCATTGCTCTGGTTGTTGGTGGTTGCGAAGGTTGGATTCTCTGTGAACCAGCGCTCATTGTTATACATGTAACGGTTGAACATGCCAGAGAACTGCAGGTCGAGCTCGAAGTTCTTCCAAGTCAAGGTTGAGATCAAACCACCCGACCAAGGTGCGATGAAGCTCTTGCGGCTCATGTACTGGTAGCTGTCGGAAACGTTCTTGGTCTCGTTGCCATTGAGGTCGAGCCATACGTTCTGACCGTCGCGCGGGTCAACATGGCTCCAACGCACACCGTAGAAGTCGCCGTAGGAGTGGCCAACCTCGAGGTGCAGGCCGCCTAAGTCGTATGAGTCAACACCATTGAGGAGCTTGGTGATGCGGTTCTTGTTGTAGTTGCCGTTCAGCTTTACGTTCCAATACCAGTCCTTGTTCTTGATGATGTCAACACCAACGGTGAAGTCGAAACCGCGGTTGTACATCTCGGCGATGTTACCCCAACCAGAAGAGAAACCTGTGGTGTAAGAGTAAGGCACGTTCATGAGCATGTTGGAGGTGGTCTTGTCGTAGTACTCGAGGTCGAATGTGATGCGGTTCAGCACCTTACCTGTGAGGGCGAGGTTGAAGGTCTTCACAGTCTCCCATGTCAAGTCGGGGTTGGAGGCGTTGGCGATGGCTGTACCGCTCTGGCCGTTATAGAGAGGACCGGCGGCCACCAGACCCAAGGCCATGTAAGGCGAAATGCCTGAATTACCAGTGCTACCGTAGCTCACCTTGAACTGCAGGTCGTTGAGCCAGTTGCGTGTGCTGTTCATGAAGTTTTCCTTGGTGATGTCCCACATGGCAGCGGCGGCACCGAAGGTAGCCCAACGGTTGTTCTCACCGAAGAGAGAACTACCGTCACGACGGATAGACAGGTCGAGGAAGTAACGGTCGGCGTAGCTGTAGTTGAGCATGCCGAACCATGAGTTGCGAACCTCCTCGCTGATTGAGTGTGAAGGAACGGTAGCCTTGGCACCGGCCGACATGAGCGACAGGCGGTTGTCGGTAATGCCATCGGCGTTGGCGCCGAAGGCTACAGTCTTGCTGCTCATCGACTCCTGACCGAGGAGCACCGTGAAGTCGTGCTTCTTGGCGATGTTGAACTTGTACTCGGCGGTGTTGGTGACGGTCCAGCGGTAGAAGCGCGAGAAGCTCTCGGCAGCGCTGGCTGTGGGGTTGATGTCGGGCTCGTCCTCAGTGATGGTCCACTTCTGTGAGTTGCGGAGGTCGTTGGCATCGAGACCCACGGCGGTGCGGATGTTCAGGCCCTTGATGGGGTTGAGGTTCACAAACACGTTCTCATTCAAGCGAACGCGGTTGGTAGTCTGGGGCTGCCATGATGATACCCACATGGGGTTGAAGAAGCCCATCATGTCGTAGTAGCGAAGTTCTTCGCCGTAACCCTCGAAGGTGCTGTTGGCGTAGTCACTCGGATCGAGACCGAGCACCTCGTGTGTGGGCTGGGTGGGCAGGAAGACACGGGCGGCATAGGTCTTGTTGTAGACGCTGTTGGCCGTAGTGCCCCAAAGAGAAGAACGATACTTCGTGAAAGCAAGGTTGGTGTTGGAGCCAATCTTCAACCAAGGGTTGATGTTGGTCTCGAGGTTGGCGCGAAGGGTCTCGCGACGCATGTTGGAGTCGTCGATGATACCGCTGGTCTTGTAGTGGCCATACGAAAGCAGGTAAGCGGTGTTCTGGCTGCCGCCACGGACGCTCACATCGATCTGAGAGGTGGGCTTGCTGTCGCTGAAGAAGTACTTGTTCCAGTCGGTTCCGATGTTGTACTTCTTGTAGTAAGCACGCTCAGCCTGGAAGTTGGCGCTGTTGGCCAAAGAGGGATCCATAACCTCCTGGAAGGCAAGCCACTGGTTGGCGTCCATCATGTCGGCCTTGTCGCCCGTCATGCGTGTGATACCATACTGGGCAGAAACGCTCACTGTGGGAGCCTCGCCAAACTTACCCTTCTTGGTAGTGACGATGATGACGCCATTGGCGGCACGTGAACCGTAGATGGCGGTTGAAGAAGCATCCTTCAAAGTGGTCATGCTCTCGATGTCGTTGGGGTTGATCGACAGGAAGGTCTGCTGTGAGATCTCGCTACCGTCGAGGATAAACAAAGGCTCGGTGGAAGCGTTGATAGATGTCACACCACGGATACGCATGCTGGCTGTGGCAGAGGGCTCACCTGAAGAGGTCATAACCTGCAGACCGGCCACCTGGCCCTGCATGGCGTCGGCCACGTTGGCGATGGGGCGGTTCTCCAAGGTCTTACCAGAGATAGTCTCGACAGAACCTGCGATGGTACCAAGCTTACGGGCTGTACCATAACCTGTTACCACAAACTCGCTCAGCGACTCGCTGGAGGCTTCGAGCTTGATGTCCATGTTTCTTCCGGCCTTCACGGTCTGAGTCGCCATGCCAATGTATGAAATCTGCAACTTTGCATTGGCAGGTGCGTTCAGTGAGAAGTGACCGTCAGCGTCGGTAGCAGTGCCCGTGTGGGTGCCCACCACCTTGACAGATGCTCCCACAACGGGCGCACCGTCTTCAGCAGAGGTGACTGTACCGGAAACCTGACTTTGCGCCATGGCCAGTCCTATGCTCAAGAACAAGCAGGCGATGAACGTCATGAGTCTTTTTTCCATAAATTCTCTCTTTTTAATTAAATGAATATAATATTTGTTATTCTTCGAGCTATCTTTATAACCACCTCGCCCCGCGAGGTGGAAGCGCCACCTTATTATATATATATAAGCGCATGCCTTTGTGAGCGTTACTAATAATCGCCAAGCCTTAGCATAATTTTCATGAAATTATCATTTCATTGCAAAATTAAGTATTATTTAGGTTCAATCCAAATATTTTTGCAGAAAAAAACAGGGGCGAACCAACTTTTTATAACAAATATTCTCGTTTTTGACGGTTTTGGTTACGATTATCAAGCGAAATATGCACATTTTGATAGAAATGAGCGCATATCCTACGATCAAACACTTATTAACAAAGCCACGAAAAGGGTTTCCCTGTCGTAAGCCTTTTTGCACCTTTCTTTCAGGGTAGTCATGGAATGGGGCGAGACGATTTCCTCCCAATTGTTGCGAGAATGATTTAAAGCCCTAAAGCATCCATGAGCGCTCCATTGGCCGAGGCCAAGTCTTTGTCGAACAGGCTTTTGATGTAAATCATGGTTGTGGACGTCTTTGTGTGCCCTAAGGCTTTGCCAATCAGTTCGATATCGAAGTGGTGCTGATAGGCGATGCTTGCCCACGAGTGACGCACCACATAGGATGAGAGCGAGGTCCGAGCTCCCATTATTTCCGACAGACGGTGCAAGGCGTAGTTATAGCGCCTGAGTGCTTGCCGATACTGCTGGTGAACCACCTCCGCATTGCCTCCTGTAAGAATGGGGAACACATAGTCTGATGATTCATCAGTTGCACGGCTCATGATCTCGTCCATCTGTGGCGACACGGCCACGACGATGGCCTGGCCTGTCTTGCGGCGCGTGTAATGGATGAAGCCCTCCCTTACCTGCGACTTCTTCAGATAGGCCATGTCAACGAAAGGCATGCCCATGGCCATGAAGCCAAAGAGAAAAAAGTTGCGCGCCCTGTCCAATGAGGAATTCTCAGGGAGGGGCAGTCGTTTCAACTGTGCCAGCATCTCCTCCGTCACACTTCGCTTACGCGTTCGGTCGCGCCCCGTGAACACCTTGGCGAAAGGGTTAGCCTCAACTTTTATCCCGCCATCGCTCATCACACGGTTATAGAGTGCGCGCAAGCAGCGCATATACACAGAAATGGTATTGGGGCATACGCCCTGAGCGGTAAGCCATCGTTGAAAAAGCGCCGTTTCTTCGGCGTTCATTTCTGAGATCCGTCCCATCTCCCCGCCCTTGAACCGCCTCCACGACCTTGCGGCCGTGAGATAATTGGCGGCGGTCTTGAAGCGCCCATTGGCCTTCATGCGTTCCACTTCCTTGCTAACACTCACCCATCCGTCAGGCTCATCCCTGTGGGCAACCTTCCTTGCGTTGCTGGTGCGCTTGCCGCATCCAACGCCAATCTCAATCTTGAAATACACCATAATGATTATTAATTAAATTGAAACATCGCTTATTCACTATACAACTTAAAAAGGCTTGGGGAAGCCTTATCGTTTAACCCCCAATCGATCATTAGACCGAAACAGGCGAGTTGTCTTGTACTCTCTTTATTCTTTTCAACTCTTGTCAGCGTTTCTTTTGGCCTCTTGCTTCCGGTTGCGTTTCGCCATAGTCCACTATGGCTTCAACACACCCGTTGCAACCTGCTCGAAACAAACACAAACAAGAATTAAAACCTAATGACCTATTTAGGTTGAAAAGCGTTTTTCCTTCTGGCCCATTAACATCATGCGCCAAGACAAAGCCCATCCATAAGCTTGCCTTCCGTCACCTTATATATAATACGGCTTCCCACAGAGGTCATGTTTGCCTCCTGTTTGCGCATGTTCTTGTTTGCACTCACCCTATAATATAATAAGGTGGCGCTTCCACCTCGCGGGGCGAGGTGGTTATAAAGATAGCTCGAAGAATAACAAATATTATATTCATTTAATTAAAAAGAGAGAATTTATGGTTAAAAGACTTTCAATGATTTTGGCCGGCCTCTTCCTTTCTATAGGAATAGCGTTGGCACAGTCACAGGTCACCGGTACCGTCACTGACGATAATGGTGAACCTGTCGCCGGAGCTGGCGTGAAGGTTGTGGGCACCAACACGGGTACAGCAACCAACAGCGACGGTCATTTCAGTCTGTCGGCTCCCGCTAACTCTACGCTCGAGATTACGTTCCTCGGCATGGAGCCCAAGCGCGTGAAAGCTGGTCGTAACTTGCACATCTCGCTCGTTTCAAAAGACCAGACCCTCGACGAATTGATGGTTGTGGCATACGGAACAGCCAAGAAGTCGGCCTTCACCGGTTCGGCTGCTGTCGTCAAGGCTGGCGATATCGGAAAGGTGCAGGCTACCAACGCCGCTGAGGCCCTGAAGGGTAAGGTCAGCGGTGTGCAGCTCACACAGTCCACAGGTCAGCCGGGTACGGCACCTACCATCCGCATTCGTGGTATCAGCTCTATCACCGCCGGTAACGATCCTCTGTATGTGGTCGATGGTTCGCCCTTCGATGGCGACATCAACACCATCTCGCCGAGCGATATCGAGAGCTTGACCGTGCTGAAGGAGGCTGCTGCAGCGGCCCTGTACGGTGCTCGTGGTGCCAACGGTGTGGTGATCATCACTACCAAGAGCGGCGCCAACAAGGGCAACTCTACCATCACGGTGGACGCTAAGTGGGGTTCTAACTCACGTCAGGTGCCCGACTACAACTACATCAGCAGCCCCGCTGGCTATTATGAGACATGGTACAAGGGCTTGGAGAACTACGCCACAAACGCCATGGGCTACAACCAGGCTCAGGCCAACGCATGGGCAAACGCCAACTTGACGGCCAACAACACCTATGGTTTGGCTTACAACGTTTATTCTGTTCCCACAGGCCAGACCCTCATCGGTCTCAATGGCAAGCTCAACCCCAACGCTACACTGGGCAACTATGTGGAGTACGGTGGTCAGAAATACTTCATCACTCCCGATGACTATGTAGACGCTACTTATCGCAATGCTCTCCGCCAGGAGTACACCGTTACCGCTACGGGTAGCACACAGAAGTCAAACTTCTACGCTTCGGCCAACTACCTCGACATGAAGGGTATCACCGTTGGCTCACAGTACAAGCGTTTCACCACTCGTTTGAAGGCCGACTATCAGCTCAAGCCTTGGCTCAAGGTGGGCATGAACGTCAACTATGCACACTACGATAGCGACAACGTGTCGGGTGACGGCGCTACTGGTTCATCAGGCAACATGTTCTCTGCGACCACCATGGCTCCGATCTATCCGCTTTACATCCGCGACGCCAAAGGCAACATCATCCAGCACGAGGCTTCAGGTCGTCCCCTTTACGACTTCGGTGATGGCAAGCAGATTGGTCTGACTCGTCCGTACCTCACACAGGCCAACCCCCTGTGCAACGCTTACGTCGACACGAACCACAATAACGGCAACACCTTCAACGCCGTGGGTACCATCGATATCGACCTTCCTTATGGCTTCCGTTTCAGCTCTACCAACAGCACCTATGTTGACGAGTATCGCGGACAGAGCAGCAGCAACCCCTGGTTTGGCGGTTATGCCACCTATAATGGTATTGCTTCTGTGAGCCACGGCCGCACATGGTCGTACAACTACCAGCAGTTGCTCAAGTGGCACCAGCTCTATGGCAAGCACGACATCACGGCCATGCTCGGTCACGAGTACTATCGCCGTCGCATCTACGACCTCTCTGGCTCAAACAACAACATGTTCTCGAACAACATCGTTGAGCTCAATGCCGCTGTGACAACCATGAGCATCGCTGGTTCTTCTACAAGCGATTACAACACTGAGGGCTTCTTCGGACAGCTCCAGTACAACTATGACAACAAGTACTTCGCTTCGGCTTCTTACCGTCGCGACGCTTCCTCTTACTTCGATCCCGACCATCGTTGGGGTAACTTCTGGTCAATCGGTGGCGCTTGGCTCCTCAACAAGGAGGCTTGGTTCAACGTAAGCTGGCTCGACGAGTTAAAGTTGAAGGCTTCTTATGGTGAGCAGGGTAACGACCGTATCGGTTACTACAACTACATCACCACTTACAATATCGTCAACTCTAACGGTGCCCTGGCTCTTACTCCGCGTCAGCTCGGTAACAGCAAGATCTCTTGGGAGAAGGGTGGCGAGTTCAACATCGGTCTCGAGTTTGCAGCGCTCAACAGCCGCCTCTCAGGTAGCGTGGAGTACTACTATCGTAAGACCTCCGACATGTTGTCTTGGTTCTCACTCCCTGCCAGCTTCGGTTTCACCGGTTACTACGACAACATCGGTGACATGCGCAACACGGGTCTTGAGGTGGAACTCAGAGGCGACGTGATCCGCACCAAGGATCTCACATGGTCTGTTTATGGCAACATCACAACCAACAGCAACAAGATCCTCAAGATCGCTGACGCCAACAAGGTGATGGTCGTTGACGGTGTGTCAGGTTACTCATCAAGCAACCATTACTATGGTGAGGGCAAGCCACTCTACACTTGGTACATGTACAAGTATGCAGGTGTAGACAAGGAGACAGGTGAGGCACTCTACTACAAGAATGTTTACCAGAAGGACGATAACGGCGCTGTGATCTATTACGACGGTGCTGGCAACGTGGTTGACGCCTCTTCTAAGGGCGCTCGTCCTAAGGTCATTGGCCAGGAGACAACCAAGAGCACAGGCGACGCTGACGAGTATCTCTTCGGTAGCGCCAACCCCGATGCATTTGGTGGCTTCGGTACCAGCCTTTCCTATAAGGGCTTCGACTTCAGCGTCGACTTCACTTATCAGCTTGGTGGTCTCGTTTATGATGGCGACTACGCATCTTCTATGAGCATGAGCCGTGGCCACGCCATGCATGCCGACATCCTGAACGCTTGGTCGCCTACCAACAAGAGCTCTAACATTCCTCGCCTGCAGTTCAACGACAAGTACACCACAGCAACCTGCGACCGCTTCCTTACAAGCGCCTCATACCTGAACCTGCAGAACATCACCTTGGGCTACACCTTGCCTAAGAACGTTGTTCGCAACATGGGCCTTGCCAACGTGCGTGTATACTTCTCAGCCGACAACATCTGGTTGTGGTCAAAGCGTCAGGGCTTGGATCCTCGCCAGAATGTTAGCGGTTCTGTCACCAGCCAGGTTTACTCGCCCATCCGCAGCATCTCTGGTGGTATCTCGGTGTCTTTCTAAGTTGTTAATAATCAAAGAGAATTTATCTGTATGAAAAATATAAATAAGTTAATCTGTGGCTTGGGGGTGGCTGTCCTCGGACTGGCAACTTTCACCTCTTGTGAGGAGGAAACACATCCTACCTCTTTCGCCACCGTAGACCAGATGGCGCAGTCGTCATCGGCCACTGAGGCCCTTCTGAGTGCTGTTCCTGCGTCGCTCAATAGAGTTTGGAATACTGATGCTCACTTTTCTTGGGGCTATGGATCACTGATGAAGATCCGTGAAGTCATGACAGGCGACTATGCCTGCGTTGAGAGCGACTACGACCAGTACTCTGCTTGGGAACAGTGTTTCTACATTGGTAAGAACTATTTGTCCACCCAGTTTGTATGGAACTACTATTGGTCGATGGTGCTGACCACCAACAACCTCATCAACGGTATCGACGCTTCCAAGGCTACTTCTGAGCAGCTCGGATACTTGGGTGTTGGCTATGCGGAGCGTGCCTCTATGTACCTCGACATGGCCCGTATGTACGAGTTCCTTCCCAACGAGAAGTATCCCGATGGAAAGAACGAGAACGGTAAGGTTGTCACCAACCTCACTGTGCCTATCGTGAAGGCAGGCATGTCGGAGGATAGCGCACGTGTTAACCCCCGCGCCACTCGTGAGCAGATGGCCGAGTTTATCCTTGGCGACCTCGACAAGGCAGAGCAGTACATTGGCAACTTGACCGACACCCGTGCCAAGACCCTGCCCAACCTGGCATGTGTCTATGGTTTGAAGGCTCGTTGCTACATGTGGCTTGAGGATTATGCCCAGGCCAAGGTGTATGCCCGCAAGGCTATCGACGCCTCAGGCTTGACTCCTATGACTCAGGCTCAGGCCTTGAATCCTACCACTGGTTTCAACACGGCTGATCCTTGGATGTGGGCATCTACGCTCACCGCTGAGAACGCCACTGTTCAGACTAGTATCATTAACTGGGCTTCTTGGATGAGCAATGAGACACAGTGGGGTTATGCTTCTGTGGGTCCCCAGTCGATGATCAGCAAGAGCCTCTACGATCGCATCAGCGACACCGACTGGCGTAAGCTCGAGTGGAAGGCTCCGGATGACAGCCCGTTGGCAAGCCAGGTGCCGTTCCTGAACTCTACCTACAAGCAGTTGATCCCCACATACGGTTCTATTAAGTTCCGTCCCGGAAGTGGTAACGACGCCGATGGTACCGTGGGTAACGTGGTCTCTTATCCGCTCATGCGTGTGGAGGAGATGTACCTCATCGAGGCCGAGGCTGCCGCTCACCAGGACGTAGCCGAGGGCAAGAAGCTCATCGAGAACTTCATGAAGAACTATCGCGACGCCAAGTATGTGTGCAAGGCCAACAGCAAGGACGCCCTTGTGGACGAGATCGTCTTCCAGAAGCGCGTTGAGTTGTGGGGTGAGGGTCAGACCTTCTTCGACATCAAGCGTCTCAACTACTCTGTGACACGTGGTTACGCTGGCACCAACTTCTATCCCTTGTGCCGTTTCAACACCAACGGTCGTCCTGCTTGGATGAACTTCGTGATTGTGCGGACCGAGGAGAACAACAACGCTGCCGTGAATGGTTGGAACAACCCCGACCCGTCAGACAAGTACACTCCCGTACAGTAATATTTAATTGATAAATACTAGTGATGCGATATTAATCGCTTAACTATAGTTATATATTTGATATTT
>NZ_JAXVAE010000108.1:0-42408 GCF_037460745.1 Hallella sp.
GAAGTATCGCTTAAAATAGAGCTTCTTAAAATAGCCCGTCAATGGCTATCACAATTTTCTTCATATTGGTTATTTGTATGTTTTCGTTTCTACAACACGTAGCTCACATTGAACAGCAACGAACTGCTCGACACGTGGTACTTGGCGTAGGCAATGTTCAGTTTGAATCGGTTCAGGTTGAGACCGCCACCCAGCGACAGGCCCGCTCCGTTGCTGCTCTTGCCATCGGTCGACTGTATTTTCATCTCGTTGGCCCTCCTGAAGTTGTATCCGCCGCCAATCCATATCTGGTCGGAGAGTTGGAAATCGGCGCCCACCACGAGGTGGTTGATAAACTTATACTTGGGGTGGTTGATGTCGACCCATGTGAGATGTAGGCGAAGGGGCACGTTGGCAAACGCCTTCGATACGCCAATTTGCACGTCGAGCGGCATTTTGTCGTACTCCTCGTCGTAGGCCTTGAGCTGTCCGCCCAGGTTCTTGGCCACCATGGAGACCGACCATTGGTGCTTGTCGTCGAAATAGTTGAGGCCCAGGTCCACGCCGAACGCCACCGATGAGTAGTCGCCTATGAACGATGAGATGAGCTTGGCGCTGATTCCACCTGCGATGTGATTGGTGAGCATATACGAGAAATAGCCCGCCATGGAGATGTCGCGTGCCGAGAACTCGCCCGTCTGCACATTGTTTTCGTTCATCTCCTTCATCTTGCCATAGTCGAGATACTGGCCGCTGACGGCCCACGAGGCCCGCTCCTTCACCACGCGGTTGAACGAGGCGCTGGCCGTGTTGACCCCCGACATGTAGCTCATGTAGTTGAGGTTGATCGTCTTGTCGGTAACCGAGGAGAGCAAGGCGGGGTTATGGAAGATCATCGTTTCGTCGTCCTCGATGAGCGAAACGTTGTCGCCTCCCAAGGCGGCAGCGTGGGCGCTGACAGGCAGTCGGAGGAAATTATATCCTGTTTGGCTTTCGTCCTGAGCATGTGCCATCAGCGACGATAGTGTTAACAGAAGGGCAAAAACCGCTTTTTTCATTTAAATTCTCTAATTATTGGGCAAAGATACGGCTTTTTTCAATATTTACTGTAAATTTGCATAACGTTTATCGTATAGATAACGTATGTAGGGAAAGATTATTGCTTGTCCATGGAAATCAAAAAAAACATCAGCGCAGACTTGGAACGGAGGCGGACGGGATTCTTCCTGCTCGGGCTTATCCTGTCGCTGTCGGTGTTCTTCGTGGCCATGGAGTATACCTCCTGGCCCGACAATGGGGCCGACGATGAAAGTGTGCTCGATGATATGGCGCAGGACATTGCCCTCATGCCTGCCATGGACACCCACGACATGATATCGGCTGTGTCGGCTCCGGCGGCGAAGGCTGTAACCAATAAGGTGGAGGAAAGCGCTGAGGCGGCCGACAATTCCGAAAAGATAGCGCCCGTTACCAGCAAGCTCGTCATAGGCGATGGCGAGGGTGTGCAAAAGGACGCCAACGTGACCGAGGCCCTGCCGCAAATCACCGTGAGCCAGGATAGCGATGTGCTCCGCACGGTGGAGCAACTGCCCGAGTTTCCCGGAGGCATGGTCGAATTTATGAAATGGCTGACACGCAACCTGAAATATCCACCTTATGCGCAGGCACAGAAGATACAAGGCAAGGTGGTGGTGTCGTTCCTTGTCAATAAGGATGGTAGCATCGCCAGTCCGAAGATAGAGAAATCGTGCGACCCCACACTCGACCGCGAGGCCCTACGCGTCATTCGCATGATGCCCAAGTGGAAGCCCGGCCTCATGAACGAGAAGCCGTGCCGCACGATGGTGGCCGTGCCCGTCAACTTCCAATTGTGATAATCAATCAAGAAAAATATAGAACCATGATGTTTACTGCCGATGAACTTTTAAATAAGGTAAATGTATTTTTAGACAATCTGCCTTACGACCGTGAGCCCAAGAGTCTCTATGAACCCGTGAGCTACACCCTCTCCATGGGTGGCAAGCGCATCAGACCCGTCTTGATGCTCATGGCCTACAACCTGTTTAAGAACGACCCCGAGAGCATCTTGATGCAGGCCGTGGGATTGGAGACCTACCACAATTACACCCTGCTGCACGACGACCTCATGGATA
Organism: Hallella sp.; assembly: GCF_037460745.1. NCBI lineage: Bacteria > Pseudomonadati > Bacteroidota > Bacteroidia > Bacteroidales > Prevotellaceae > Hallella > Hallella sp. The sequence goes on from NZ_JAXVAE010000108.1 coordinate 2,133, forward strand.
ACGCCGACCTGCGTCGTGGCCACGAGACCGTTCACAAGCGTTGGAATGCCAATACGGCCATCCTTTCGGGCGACTCCATGTTGGTGCTGTCGTACCAACGCATGGCCAGCGGCCTGACCGACAAGCTCAAACCGGTGCTCGACACCTTTACCGAAACGGCTTTGGAGATAGGCGAGGGCCAACAGTATGACATGGAGTTTGAGACGCGCGACGATGTGGCCGAGGCCGAATACATAGAGATGATACGCCTCAAGACGAGCGTGCTCCTGGCTTGCGCCCTGAAGATTGGCGCCATCATGGCCGACGCTTCGCCTGTCGACGCCGACAACCTTTATAAGTTTGGTGAGCAAATTGGTTTGGCTTTCCAGTTGCAAGACGATTACCTCGATGTGTATGGCGACAGTAAGGTGTTCGGAAAAGAAATTGGTGGCGACATCACTTCCAACAAGAAAACCTTCATGCTCATCAACGCCTTCAACCACGCCAACGCCGAGCAGCTCGAGGAGTTGAAGCGTTGGGTGGCTGCGCCCACGTTCGACCGCAAGGAGAAGGTGGAGGCTGTGACACGCCTGTATAACGAGATAGGCATCGATAAGATGGCCCAAGACCGCATCGCCTACTATTTTGAGCAGAGTAAGAAATATCTCGACGCTGTTGGTGTGTCGGCTGATCGCAAGGAGGAGTTGCGCCAGTATGCCCAGCGTATGATGAAACGACAATATTGATCGGAGCCTATTGCGGTTCCGTTCTTGTCCTTATTTTATTCGGAAAGATGATAAATGTGATAGATACCCATACGCATCTCGATGCCGTGGAGTTTAACGAGGACCGCGCGGCGGTCTTTGAGCGTGCTCGCGCAGCAGGTGTGTGCAAAGTGTTTTTGCCCGCCATCGACCTCAAGACGGCCCGCTTCATTATGGCTTTGAGCCAGGCTTACCCAGGCTATGCCTACCCCATGGTGGGATTGCACCCCGAGGAAGTGCGGGAAGACTGGTTTGAACAGTTGACAGAGTTGGCCAATATTATTCGGGCCGACAGGGCTGAGGCCAAGGAGAAGGGCGACGCTCGCGGGCGCATCATCGCCATTGGCGAGGTGGGGCTCGATTACTATTGGAGCCGCGAGTTTGCCCAAGAGCAGCTCGAGGCCTTTAAGATGCAGGTGCAATGGTCGGTCTCTACGGGCCTTCCCCTGATGATCCATTGTCGCAAGGCGCAAAGCGAGATGGTGCGTGTGCTGCGCAAGTACAAGTCGAATTTGCCTGGTGGCGTGTTCCATTGCTTCACCGGAAACCAGAAAGAGGCCGAGGAGTTGCTCTCGTTTGATAAGTTTGTGCTTGGCATAGGCGGTGTGTCCACCTTCAAGACCAGCCATCTGCGCGAGGATTTGCCGGCCGTGGTTCCCATGGACCGCATTGTGCTCGAAACCGATAGCCCCTATATGGCTCCCGTGCCGCATCGCGGACAGCGTAACGAAAGTGCGTATGTCATGGATGTGCTTTCCACGTTGGCGAAAAGCTATGGCGTGACACCCGATGAATTGGCTCATCAAACCAACGAAAACGTGAAACGGGTGTTCGGTATCGAGGCGGTTTCAGACGTCCAATGTTAAACCATTAAAGAAACTTAAAAGTTACAGCTATGTGCTCGCTTTCTTTTGGAAAGGAGTATCTTTGCGCTCGCAACAGAGATTTGCAGATTCAAACACATGAGGAAAGGTGCTCGAGTGGCTGAAGAGGCACGCCTGGAAAGCGTGTAACCGCCTAAAGCGGTTCGGGGGTTCGAATCCCCCTCTTTCCGCACCATGCGTTTGATAGTTGTGGCTTTAATCGATGTAAAGATGAAAAAGAAAATTGCATATCTCGCCATTTCCCTTGTGTTTGTTCTTTCTGCGTTGACGGTGGGCGTGCAGCCTGCTGAGGCTCAAGGTGCGCCGGCTACAGCCCAGGCGGCATCGGCAACGGCTCCATCAGCGTCCGCTTCGAAAGAAACGAAGGATAGTACGGCGACTGAGGCTGGGCAAGACAGCCTCGACAATGAGGCGTTGATGGACGAAACCATGGCCGTTGATAGCGCCTCTGTGGCCCCGGTCGAGGAAGTGGGGTTCCACAAGGCCTTGAAGACAAAATTTATCGAGGGTAACGCAGGGTTCATGTCACTGGTGGCCCTGGCATTGGTTCTGGGCTTGGCCTTTTGCATTGAGCGCATCATCTATCTCAGTCTTTCGGAGATCAACGCCAAGAAATTCATGAAAGACCTCGATGCGAAGATCATGAGTGGCGACGTGGAAGGCGCCAAGGCGCAATGCCGCGACACCCGAGGCCCCGTGGCATCCATCTGCTATCAAGGCTTGGAGCGCATTGGCGAGTCGATGGATAACGTGGAGCGGAGCATCGTTAGCTATGGTTCGGTGCAAAGCGCCAATCTCGAAAGGGGATGCTCATGGATTACCTTGTTCATCGCCATGGCACCGTCGCTCGGTTTCCTCGGCACGGTGATAGGCATGGTGATGGCGTTCGACCAAATCCAAACGGCGGGCGATATCAGTCCGACCATTGTGGCCGCGGGCATGAAGGTGTCGCTCATCACCACCATCTTCGGTATCATTGTGGCCCTGATATTGCAGGTGTTCTACAATTACATCCTCTCAAAGATCGATCATTTGACCTCACAAATGGAGGAGTCGGCTATCACTTTGCTCGACTCTATGATGAAATATAAACTCACAAGACAATGATTACGCTTCCCCATCGTTGGCGGCAACTGCCTGCGGAGAAGCTGTCGTCGAAAGTGCTGGGCCTGCTCATAGCCCTTGTTATCTTGCTGTTCGCATTGTTCGGACTGGTGGGTTACAACCGTCCTTATGATGAGGACCCTAACTTTGTGGCTCCTCTTTTCACGGATGTGCTCATCGTCTTCATGGAACTGTTGGTGGTTTTGGCCATGGGTTGTGCCGTGTGGTCGATGGCGAGAAGCCTGAAGGTCAGAGGGAAGAGTGAGGCTTATGAGAACAATGTGCCTATCAAGAAGATAGGGTATGTTGTGTCGTGGGGCACGGCTGCGCTGCTCTTGCTGTCTTTTCTCTTGGGATCGGCCCACCCTATGGTCATCAATGGGGTGGAGTATACGGATGAGTTTTGGCTCAAAACGGCCGATATGCTCATCGTGTCGTCGCTGGTTCTGATAGTCGTTGCTATCGGAGCCATGGCGTATGGTGCCACAAATTTTATGAGGAGAGATCATGTTCGCTAAGCGTAGACATCAGGTTCCTGGACTGAACACCACGTCGACGGCCGACATCTCGTTCATGTTGCTCATCTTTTTCTTGGTGACAACAAACATGGATGTCGACAAGGGTTTGACGCGACAGTTGCCCCCGGCCGATAAGCAGGAGCAGCAAGTGTCGCAGGTGGAGAAGGGAACGCTGATGACCCTGACCATCACCAAGGACAACGCGCTGCTCGTTGACGGTAAGCCTACACCCGTGAACAAGGTGTGTGGACTGGCCGAAGCGTTTGTGAGAAGGGTGGGGCGCAAGCATCTGGTGAAGATAGAGGCGGCTCCCGAGGCCAACTACGACATCTATTTCCAATTGCAAAACCAACTGGTGATGGCTTATGGACGCCTGCGCAACGAAGCGGCCATGAAGACCTATGGTAAGCCTTTCGCTAAGCTTACAGAGGAACAGCGTAACCATGTGAAAGACATCTGCCCTCAGCGCATCGCTGAGGATTATGGGCAGGCTGCCGTTTCGGCGGCGAATGCTTACGGTGTGGGCGAAACGGAGGCCGCTGGTACGGGAAAGGAGGAACGCCCATGAGCATGTTCAAACGACGTAAATACGAGGTGCCAGGACTGAACGCGGCATCGCTTCCCGACTTGATCTTTACCGTGTTGTTCTTCTTCATGATTGTCACCCACATGCAGAAGGTGGCCGTAAAGGTAAAATATCAAGTGCCGCAGGGAACGGAGCTCACACGCCTGACTAAGAAATCGGCTGTTACTTACATCTATATAGGTTATCCTTCCGATGGCTTGAGACGTAAGGTGGGTGGAGACATTCGCATCCAGTTGAACGATAAGTTCGCTTCGCCCGAGGATGTTGCCGATTACGTGAGTGCAGAGAAGGCTCGCATGTCGCCTTCCGACCAACAGCAAATGATGGTTTCCATCAAGGCCGATCGACACACCCCGATAGGCTTGGTCAACCAAGTGAAGCGCTCGCTCCAGCAAGCCAAGGCGTTGCGCATTAGCTATTCGGCTACCGAAACGAAGGAAAGAAAATAAGCATAGCGTGTTAGAGGCGCCTCGGAACGTTCATGTCGCGCCCTGGTAGGACGTTGACTATGCCTTGTTATTGCGCTTGTGGTAGGAAGGCGTGCCGTTTGTTGGGCGATAATCTGCTACTTGTTTTCTCATGAAATCTCATGGGGTGGCAAAACGTCTTTGGCCTCAAACAACAATGGTCGCTATATGCGAATTAATGATGAGTTTTGTATGTAATCTTGCATTTTTATGTCTTGTTTTTTGACCTGTGTGAAAAAACTGTGTGTTATGGGTGAGTGTTTGTGTCAATCTGAAATAAATATGTGTTGAAAAGTTGCCAAATAGAATTATTATTGCTAACTTTGCACAGTAATAAAAATAACATTATGGCAAATCATCGTTTGGATGCTTTAGACAGAAAGATACTAAAATTAATCTCTGCTGATGCGCGCATTCCCTTCCTTGAGGTTGCGCGCGCTTGTAATGTAAGTGGTGCTGCTATTCACCAGCGTATTCAGAAGCTTACCTCGCTGGGCATTCTGAAAGGATCCCAGTTTATCATCGATCCAGAGAAGGTGGGCTATGAGACGTGTGCCTATGTGGGCCTTTATCTGAAAGACCCCAGTGAGTTCGATGCAGTAGTTGAGAAACTGAAGGCTATTCCTGAAGTAACGGAGTGTCATTACACTACGGGCGGATACGACATGTTTATCAAGATCTATTCAAGGAACAATCATCATCTGCTCAATATCATTCACGATAAGTTGCAGCCTCTGGGCTTGTCGCGCAGTGAGACCATCGTTAGCTTCAATGCCGTAATCGACCGTCAGCTTCCCATCTTTGACAATACGGATGAGGAGGAAGATGAGGACGACGGCGAAGATTAAGCCTCCCAATCGGTCATTAGACTAATAATAGGAATACGATTAGGACATTATAGCTTCCTTTTCTATTCTGATGACCGATTTGAGTTAAATCGTAGGAATCCCTTTATCTGTTAGAACGATACGTAATGAAGGAGAAGCCCGTGTGCTTCTCCTTTTTTATTTCTGTCCATTGGCTTCGGTCTATCTTGGGGAAGAAGGCGTCGGCGTTGGCCGGGCTGTCGTCGACCCTTGTGAGATAGATGACCGATGCCCACGGGAGTGCCTGCTCGTAGACGCTTGCCCCGCCAATGACAAACACGGTGTTGTCTGCCGATGCGCCTTGCGCGTCGCCCACCGAATGGCCGCTTGGGGCGTTGCAAGCCTCAAGGGCGCTCGCCAACGATGGGAACACTTCGCATCCGGGAATACTCTCGACCGTTCGGCTCACAACCATGTTGCGCCTTCCCGGCAGTGCGCCATGAGGCAACGAGTAGAACGTGTGACGTCCCATGATAATGGTGTGCCCCATGGTAAGCTGTTTGAAGTGGGCCATATCCTCAGGGATTGACCATGGCAAGCGGTTGCGGTAGCCGATGGCACGATTGCGCCCCATGGCTACAATGATGGCGATGGTCATAACACGTTGATGGGTTGTTCGGGCAGATGCGTGGTCTTGATCTTCCATTCTTGGGGATAGAGGTTGTTGGCCCTATTGCCGATGTTCTTGCAAAAGCCGATGGCCTGCCCCCGATAGGTGAGCAGCACAATGCCCTGCGGGGTGGCGGGCGATAGGCTGATGGCCTCTTTTCGGAGGTAATGGATAGCTTGTTCCCAACCGATTTCCACTTGCGTGAAGGCGCTGTGGTTGAGCGCTGTCGACAGGGCCAGTGAGGCGGCGGGAACGAGTTGCTTGCCTTTGGGAACGCCCAGGCCAACGCCCGCATGGATGACGTGCAGTGATTTGGCGGCCTTTTCGTATAATGGCAACCAGCGTGTGGGAATGGCGCGAACGATGGTTGGCGTTTCCACCACGGTCCAAGCGCCCTTGCCTGAGGCCCCATTCTCCTGAAGCCACAGGTTGGCCACTTTGGCGTATGCGCTTTGTTGGGTGCGCGCAGCGCTCTGGCGGTCTTTCTTACGGCGTGGTGCCTCATCGTTGTCCTGCTTTCTCAGTACCGCCATGAAGATGCCTTCGCCTGGCGTGAAGCCCGGTATGAACCTGCAAACAGGCAACAGGCCTTCGTCTTCTCCACCATGCTGAGCTGCCGAGAGCCCGGTGCCCAAGGCGCTGGTGACGTGCCATGACGGGTCGACCGGTATGCTGATGAGTTGGGCTCCCAATTGGTCGATGATCCATTGGATGTTCTTCTCGTCTTCGTGCTCGTTGTAAGTGCAGGTGGAGTAAACCAATATGCCCCCCGGCTTGAGACTTGGCCAGATGTCCTCAATGATGCTACGTTGCAGTTCGGCGCATTTCTCCACGTTCTGTGGGCTCCATTCCTGGATGGCCTGTGGGTCTTTGCGGAACATGCCCTCGCCTGAGCAGGGCACGTCGGCCAGGATGAAGTCGAACGCCAGGTCGGCCTTGCGGAAGTCGCGTGGATAATTGTTGGTTACCACCATGTCGGGATGTCCCTGTTTCTGCACGTTCTCCGAGAGGATGGAGGCGCGTACCTTGATGGGCTCGTTGGCCACCACGACGCTCCCCTCGGGCAGTGCGGCGCGTAGGGTGGTGGTCTTGCCTCCCGGTGCTGCACACAGGTCGAGAGCCACAACAGGGCTGTCGACCAGATGTCTCACCACATGATGGATAAACATCGACGACGACTCTTGCACATAATAGACACCCGCATGGAGCAGGGGGTCGAACGTGAAGTCGGGGCGGTGGGGTAGCACGCGGCCCTCGCCACACCACGCAATGGGGGCGAAATTCTTGTCTGCCGCCAGTTCGCAGCCTGTGATCTTAAATGGGTTCAACCTGATGGTGGTTTGCGGCGCCTGTCGCAAGGCTTCGCAAAACTGCGCATATCGTGCCTCGCCAAACAAGGGCTTGGTGCTTTCTTCGAAGGCTTTGGGAAGAGCAATGTCGTTGGACATAAGTCAAAGTGTTAGTGTATCGTACCTCATGATTGGGAGGAAGAACGCAAGGTTCCTCCTCCTTTGCCATACGATGTTTAGTCGAATATAATGCTGTAGCCATCCTCCTGAAGGTCTTTCTTGGATCCTTCAGTTTTCTTCTTGGGCTGTTTTTTTAATTTACCTTGTTCGTCAAAGAGACCGTATGTGGTTCTCAGCACCATAAATTCGGTACGGCGGTTCAGCTGGTTGCAAATTTCCTGCTTCTTCTCGTCTTTCAGTGCCTTGATGAATTCCTCGGTCAGCACATCGCCCTCTTTGAGGAACGGGTATTTCTCTGTGAGCTTCTTCTTCACGGTCTTGGGCTTCAGCTTGCCGTAACCCACTGGTGTGAGTCGATCGGCGGCAATGCCGTGCTCAATGAGATAGTTGACCACCGATTCGGCCCTTCGCTGCGAGAGTCGCTCGTTGTAAGCCTCCGATCCCTTGTAGTCGGTGTGGGCGCTGAGCTCAATGGTAACATTGGGGTTCTCGTTGAGCAACGTAACCAGTTGGTCGAGCGCCGTCTTGGAACTGTCGCGCAGGGTGGCCTTGTCGAAATCGTAGAAGATGTTGTCGATGAGTGTGGGGGCTGAGATGTTGGCCAAGGCAAACTGCAAGGTCGTGTCGCGGCTCTCCTTGGGATTGGTCAGTGCGCGAACCTCCTCCTTGTGGTTGAGGAATCCCTTGCAGGTGGCTAAGAAAAGATACGTGACGCCCTCGTTGAGCACCTTGGTGAACGAGCCGTCGGATCGTACCGACAGTTTCTCGTTGGTGCCGTCGTCGCCCACCACGTACACCTCAGCCGCTGGCAATTCGTAGCCGTCCATTTCGTAAACCCATCCTTTCACCGTTTGAACAATCTCTGGGTTGTAGAACGAATAGATGTGGTCCCAACCACGACCGTCGCCTCGGTTTGACGAGAAGAAACCTTGGTTGTGCGGCCCCTCGAAGGTCATGCCAAAGTCGTCGCCTTGCGAGTTGAGCGGATAGCCTGGATGGGAGAGGTGGTATTTGTGATCCTTGCCTATCTTGGCAATGTAGATGTCGAGTCCTCCCAATCCCTTGTGGCCATTGCTTGAGAAGTAGAGGTCGCCGTTGGGTCGGAATGTTGGGAACATCTCGTCGCCGGGTGTGTTGACCGGCTCGCCCAAATTTTCCACTCCGCCAAAGCCGCCCGCTGTCAGGCGTACGCGCCAAATGTCGAGTCCGCCCTTGCCTCCTGGCATGTCCGACACGAAGTAGAGCCACTCACCGTCGGGCGATATGGCCGGATGGGCAAAACTCGACAGGGTGTCGTTGCTTAGCTTCACCTCCGACGCCTTGCTCCACGCTGCGTCCGACCGGTTCGACTTTACGATCTGCGCATAGCGGGGATACGACGGGTCGGTGGCGCATTGGGTGAGATACATCTCGCGTCCGTCGGGCGAAAAGCAGCACACTCCTTCGTCGTAGGCGGTGTTGAGGCCACCGTTGACAGGTTCGGGCTTGCTCCATTTGCCCTTGTCGTCTTTCTCAGAGAAGAACACGTCGGCTGGTTTGGTGCCCGTTATGCCGCTCAACTCATCGCCTTGCGCCTCGTTGCGGGTCGACGTGAAATACAGTTGGTCGAACTCGTCGCCAAACAACATGGGCGAGTATTCGGCGCGTCGTGAGTTGAAGATGTCCATCTTCTTCACGGTGTATCGGCTGCCCTGTTCCTTGATGGTGGGTGCGTTCTTGGCCGATTCCAATCCCTTGCGCGCCAATACGTTGTCGGGCATGGAGTCGAGCACGAGTTGGAACTCGGCCGCGGCCTCCTTGTAACTGCCGTTTTTCATGAGCAGTTGCGCCAAGGACAGGTGGTCTTGCGTCTTGGCTTGGTTGTATCGGATCACGTTGCGGTAGGCGGCAATGCCCTTGGCCGTTTGCAAACTCTTGTCGTAACACAGCGCCATCTTACCAGCTGCCACCCCGCGCTTGTCGCGCTGCTTGGGTGGAATCTTCTGGTAAGCCTGCTTAAACTCATTGGCGGCATCGAAATATTCACCCAGGGCAAGATACTTCTCGCCCTTCTTCATGTTCCTTTCTGCACCGCAAGAGGTCAATACGGCGAGTGCTATCAGGAGGAAGCACAATGATGATATGTAATGAGGCTTGGTCATATAGATATAACGCAGAACGACGGGTGTTATTATAGATAAGGTAGGCAATAGGACCATTATTTTTAATTTCACGGCGTTTGGATGCTACGCATTTTGCTTCCCGAGTGCTCAGAGCGGGCTTGTCATGCTATCGCTTAGGTTTGGCTCCGATACGGTGAGTTGTGAAAAAAGCCAATGGTGTATAGATGCTGGCTTTCGGTAGAATTCAATCTGCACACAACATACTATGATTTCAGGTCGTCTTGCATTTTTCGTTGAGAAATAGTGCCTGTCTCGGGGGAATTCACTATCTTTGCATAAGATAGGCTGCACTCGGCAATTTGAAAGCAAGCTTTCATTGCGCTCGCTGGCACTATCTTTGCATAAGATAGGCTGCACTCGGCTTCACCTCCATTCGTGCGAGAGTTGCACCTGTTATAATAATTGATGTAAGGAAATGAAAAACATTATCACTATTTTGGCCGTATGGCTCTGCTGCATTGGGGCTACAGCACAAGTGCGCTCCCAAATGACAGCCTTCCCTGGTGGAAAATATCAAATATACCGAGTGGCTCTGCAAGACAAGCGGGGTTGTAAGGCGTCGCTTAAACATCCCGAGAAATTCCTTTCGGAGAAATCATTGCGCCGGCGCGCCAAGCAACATCTGCTGGTCGATTCAACTGACCTGCCCCTCTCGCGCACTTATCTGAAAAAGATGGCTGAGCAAGGCTTTGCGATCATCGGTGGCAGTAAGTGGAACAATACGGTGCTGGTGAAGGACACCTGTGCATCGGCTCCCCAGCGCCTCTGCGCGTTGCCGTTCGTGACATCGGTGGTGAAGGTCTTTGGAGGAGTCGACTCCGTGAAGCTCACGCCTCCCTCCACGGTGAGGCCCGACACGCTTGTCGCTCGATACAAGGCGAAAACCCGCTATGGACAAGGCGAGCATCAGATAAGCATGCTCAACGGACAAAAACTGCATGAGGCGGGGTTCAACGGTAAGGGAATCCTCGTTGCGGTGATCGACGGTGGCTTTATGAACGTTGATAAGATTGGTTATTTGAAGAACGTGAATATTGTGGGTACGCGCGATTTCGTGTATCCCTATACGGCGAATCTCTATGATGAGCTTGACCATGGCACCGAGGTGCTCTCCACCATTGCCGCCAATAGCGACAGCGTCTTTGTAGGAACGGCTCCGGGGGCATCCTTCTTGTTGTTACGGAGCGAGTTTGGACCGTTGGAGAATCTTGTGGAGGAGGACTTTTGGACGCAGGCTGTTGAGTATGCCGACTCGGTGGGTGCCGACATCGTGACATCCTCTTTGGGCTATACCGAGTTTGACGACAAGGCTGCCAGCCACAAATATCGCGAGCAAGACGGGCGCACGGCTCTCATCTCGCGCACAGCATCGATGATCTCGGGCAAGGGTATGATTCTTACCAATAGCGCAGGCAATACAGGCGCCGCCAAATGGAAGCGCATTGGATTCCCGGGCGACGCTCACGACGTTCTCACGGTAGGCGCTCTCGCTCCCGATAGCACGAACACCACGTTCAGCAGCGTGGGTCCTACTTACGACGGACGTGTGAAACCCGATGTGATGGCAATGGGTGGTTACTGCACCGTTATCAATGGAAAGGGCTTGGTGGCACATGCCAACGGCACTTCGTTTTCCACGCCTATCACTTGCGGCTTGGTGGCTTGCCTGTGGCAGGCGTTGCCCAACAAGACGGCATCGGAAATCATGCAGCTTGTAAGGGAGTCGGCAGATCGTGCCGATTACCCCGATAACATCTTTGGATATGGCATTCCCGATTTCTGGAAAGCCTATCAGATGGGCCTGAACAAATAACACGCTAAACGACAACGCATGGAGGGCAAGCCACTGACACTCTACGAACTGAACTCGCTGGTGCGCGGGGTCATCGAGTCGACACTCAACGCAGGCTACTGGGTTGAGGCCGAGCTGTCGGAGGCGCGTGAGGTGAGGGGGCATTGTTACATGGAACTCATCCAGAAGGAACCGTTCTCCTCCACTCCTGTGGCACGTGCTTCAGCCAAGTGTTGGAAGAACCGTTGGGGTGCGTTACGACCCAAGTTTGAACGCGTGACAGGTCAGCCGCTTCATGCCGGACTGAAGGTCTTGCTTTGGGTGACAGCCAGTTTCCACGAGGCTTACGGCTTTGCATGGATTGTGCAGGACATCGATCCAACCTACACCTTGGGCGACATGGCGCGCAAGCGCATGGAGATCATCCGCCAGTTGAAAGCGGAGGGAGTGTTTGAGTTGCAGAAGGAGTTGTTGTTTCCCATGTTTGCCCAGCATGTTGCTGTTATCTCATCAGAGAACGCTGCGGGCTATGGAGATTTCTGCAACCAACTCCACAACAACTCCCACGGCTTGTGTTTTTCAACCACCTTGTTCCCGGCCGTCATGCAGGGCGACCAAGTGGAACCTTCTGTCATCGACGCGCTCAACCGCATTTATGACGAGGCCGACCGCTTCGACGTGGTGGTAATTATAAGAGGTGGCGGCGCAACGGCCGACCTGAGCGGTTTCGACACGCTGGCGTTGGCAGAGAACGTGGCCAACTTCCCCATCCCCATCATTACGGGCATAGGCCATGAGCGCGACGAGAGCGTGCTCGACATGGTGGCCTACCAACGGGTGAAAACCCCGACAGCAGCAGCGGCTTACATCATCGACAACCTGATGGCGGTGAGTCTGCTGCTTGACCGATGCCAGGAAACCATCGTGCAACGCATCGGGCAGCGCCTTTCGTTGGAACATGCACGTCTCGATCGCGCTACAGCGCGCATTCCCACACTTTTCTCATTGGTGAAAGCCCGACAGGAATCCCGCCTCGACCGCCTCTCTACAGCCATTGCAAGCCACATGCGTGAGCTGCTGGCCAAGGAGCAGTTTCGTCTCGACCGACTCGCCTTGGGCATGGCGCCATTGGTTCAAAAGAAGATGGACGGTGAGAAACATCGCATCGAGCAACTTGCGTTGCGCGCCAAAAGTCTTGACCCCAACGTGTTGCTGGCGCGCGGATACAGCATCACACTGGTCAATGGCCGCATTGTTCGCGACCCCGAAGCACTGCAGGTGGGCGACGTGGTGGAAACCCGTGTGGAGAAAGGGTCGTTCCTGTCGACAGTTAAAGAAACACATACCCAACAACCCTCATAAACCTATAGAAAGTCATGGCCAAAGAAACCAAATACGAAATGGCGATTAGCCAACTCGAGGAAATCGTGGAACGACTGGAAAACAACCAGTTGGGAATCGATGAGATGACCGCCCAGCTGAAGAAGGCGCAGCAGCTTATCAAGCTCTGCAAAGACCGTCTCACCAAGACCGACGAGGAGATTCAGAAAATCCTCGGCGAAGGAAAGAACTAACAAACACAAGGAAATACAGCGCCTAAAAATTGCAAGTGATGATTATTATTTATACCTTTGCAAGGTGACTGTATGTAGAACTCTTAACAATAGATATTATGAAAGATTTAGACTGGGGTAAATTGACGTTCGGTTATATGAAGACCGACTACAACGTACGTTGCTACTACCATGATGGTAAGTGGGGCGAGATCGAAGTATGCAGCGATGAGTACATCAACATGCATATGGCAGCCACCTGCTTGCACTATGGTCAGGAGGCTTTTGAAGGCCTCAAGGCTTACCGTTGTCCTGACGGTAAGGTGCGCATTTTCCGCGTGGAAGAGAATGCCAAGCGCCTGCAAAGCACTTGCGACGGTATCGTCATGCCGCAGGTGTCGACCGAGATGTTTGTCGAGATGGTGGAGAAAGTGGTAAGGCTGAACCAAGAGTACATTCCTACATACGAGAGTGGTGCAACGCTTTACATTCGTCCGCTGTTGGTCGGTATAACACCGCAGGTGGGTGTGCATCCCGCTCACGATTACCTCTTCATGATCTTTGTAACACCCGTGGGTCCCTACTTCAAGGGGGGATTCCAATGCAATAAGTACGCCATCGTGCGCGACTGGGATCGCTCGGCTCCGCTCGGAACAGGCGTGTATAAGGTGGGTGGCAACTACGCCGCTTCACTCAAGGCCCACATGTTCGCTGCTTCGAAGGGTTACGGATCGGAGTTTTATCTCGACGCCAAGGAGAAGAAGTATGTCGACGAGTGCGGTGCAGCCAACTTCTTCGGCATCAAGGATGGCACATATGTCACTCCGAAGTCTACATCGATCTTGCCTTCCATCACCAACAAGAGCCTGATGCAGATTGCCGAAGACCTCGGATTGAAGGTGGAGCGCCGCCCCGTCCCCGTGGAAGAGCTCGACTCTTTTGAGGAGGCTGGCGCTTGCGGAACAGCCGCTGTGATATCGCCCATCTCTGAGCTCGACGACCTCGATACCGGAAAGAAGTATGCGTTCGGCGACAAGCCCGGACCATGGTCGACCAAGCTCTATGAGACGCTGCGTGGCATTCAGTATGGTACGGTCGAGGATAAGCACGGATGGACAAGGGTTGTCATCGACTAATCTGACACGACCACTCCCGTTGGGCATCGTTCCAACGAAGCACAAATAACAAGAGCCATCGTCTTTTTCGGTTGCCATAAAACCGAAAGGATGATGGCTCTTGGCGTTTTTGAGGCACAAGACTATCGCTTTTGCCGCATATTTTTGTAACTTTGCAGCCAAAAAACATCAATATGGGAAAAGGTAAATTAGCCAAATTTGCAGAGATGAAGGCCATGAAGAACGTCTTCGAGTATCCATTCTCCGTTGTCGACAACGTGCCCTTTACCATGAAGGGACATTGGCGTGAGCAATATTTCAATAACGATAATCCCATCGTTTTGGAGTTGGGATGCGGCAAGGGCGAATACACTGTGGGCTTGGGGCGCCTGTTTCCCAATGTCAACTTTATCGGCGTTGACATAAAGGGAGCGCGTATGTGGACCGGAGCCAAGCAAGCGCTTGAGGAGGGGTTGGACAATGTGGCGTTCCTGCGCACCAATATCGAGATTATCGACCGTTTCTTTGATCCGGACGAAGTGCAAGAGATATGGCTTACTTTCTCCGATCCGCAGATGAAGAACCCGCGCAAACGCCTGTCGTCGACCTATTTCCTGGAGCGTTATCGCCACTTCTTGGTCGACGGGGGAATCATGCATCTGAAGACCGACTCTAACTTCTTGTTCACCTACACCCGGCTGATGGTGGAAAAGAACCAGTTGCCTGTCGAGGTGTGCACGGAGGATTTGTATCACGATACGCCTGCCGCCATCGTCGACTCGCCCATTCTTTCCATCCAGACCTATTACGAATCGATGTGGATGGCGCGTGGGCTCAACATCCGATACATGCGTTTCCATTTGCCGCATGAGGGACAACTGCAGGAACCCGAAGAGGAAATTGAACTCGACGACTATCGTAGTTACCACCGCACAAAGCGCAGTAGTTTGAAGACTGCCAAATAACCCCCAATCTGGTTATTAGACCGAAACGGGAAGATTGTTAGGCTGTTATAACTTTCCTCAATTCTGGTTAGCGTTTTTCCGGCTTTTCGCTTCCATTCTTGTCTCGTCATCGCCTGTTATGGCTTCACTGCGCCTGTGGCAGCCTACTTGAATAAAACACTGACAAGAATGGAAATCTAATGACGACAGATTTGGGATAAGTCGACTGCGAAATATGCCTTGCGTATGGAAGGCTGCAAGACGAAACAACAATACGAAAACCAATACAGGCTGAGAGTTGCATTGTAAAACGTTATTGAAGAAAGCGTTGCAACCCTCAGCCTGTAGTGTAAAGGCCGGTGTGTTATAAGGCCGGTTTGGTGGGGAATACGTAGAAATGGCGGTCGGGACGGTAATCGATCATCCATTGGTCGACGACGATGTGGTTGTCGAGGGCTTTGATAACCAATGTGTGATAGCCGCCTTTCAGTTTGATGTCTGTGGTTCGCAAAGCCTGTCCGCGTAGCACATTCACTTTCCAACGCTCTGAGCGATAAGGCTCCTTGAGTGAATAAATCACGGGGTTGCCATCGTCTATGCTGATGGAATAACGTATGTCGCCCTTGTCGTTCGACTGCGTGGGAATCAGCGCGGTGTAAAGTACAGCGTCGCCATCCTTGGCGTAAAAACGATAGGTCAACGATTCGCCCTTGGGCAGTTTGACAGCTCTCATGGAGTGGCCCAGCATCTCTATGGGTTGTGCTCCGTCGGTTGCCGATTGGTAATCGCAGGCGTTTCGCACCACGCAACCATCCAGTTCCATCTTCGCTTCGAGCGGTTCCTGCACATACTTGCGCATCTCTTCGGCGGTCACCTTGCCAGGAAGCGAGGGCGCTTGGAACACTAACAGTCCGCGGGGAGCCATGTCCATCAGCCCGTTCCATTTGCCGTGGGCCATTTGCTTGTTATAATATTCGGTGAGAGTCTGTATCTCTTGATAGGCCTTCACGCTTCTCACGGCAGCCTCCAAGGCTTCTTCGTCCCTATGGAAGTTCTCCTTTCGAGTGATATGGCGTGCCTCTTGGGCTTGCAACTGCTTCGTGGCCATAGCGGCCGCGCAATAAACAGGATACTTGATGGCTGCGAAGAAGGCATCTTTGAGCTCCGGGCGAATCATTTGTTCGGCTGTGGCGATCTTGTGCTTCACGGCCTCATAATCGTTCAGGTAACGCTCCAACTCATTGCCAAACTCGTCGGCAGAGAACTCTGTGTCTTGCACGGGTGACCATCCGTTCTTATAGCGGTTCCTATCAAGCTCCACCTGGTTCCATCCCATAAACTCCGGACGGCGTATGCCGCAGAGATGATAGAACTCTGTCATGGCTTCAGTAAGCGGAGCGGCGGCTTCCTCGCCAAAATGCTGCGTGAGCCAGTCGCGTAGATGTTGCTGTAGTGATGAGGCTGTAACCGAATTGATATTCCACGCCATGTCCATAAACAGCGACAGGTCGTAGGCTGCCACCTTGGGATCGTGCACATTGGCAATCCAAAGGCGTCGGGCGTTGTGGTCCCACGCCTCACGCATCTCCGAATAAACCAAACCGGGTTGCGTGGTGGTCAGCCACAGGTAATCGTGGGGGCGACCCCAATAAGAAAGGTGGTAATACACACCGCTGCCACCTGCGCGTTTTTGTTCAGCGGCATCGGGTAGGCGGGTCAGGTAACCATAGTTGTCATCACACCACATGAGCATCACGTCATCGGGCACCTTCAGGCCTGATTCGTATATCTGTAGCACCTCCTTGTAAGGAATGAACACCTGCGGCACTTTCTTTAGGTTGCGGTTAACGGTTTGATGAAGAATGTTGCGTTGCTCGTCGATGACGCTCTGCAAGGCCTTTACCCGATCGACATTTCCGCCCACGCCTTCCATCGAGCCATCGTGAATGCCACGCATGCCCAACGTGTAGAGCCCGTCCATGTGGGCCGTCTCCTGAGCGCGCTCACGCCAATAGTTTTCTACCTGTTTGCGGTTGGTTATCCAGTTGTACGGTCCCCGCTGCTTACTGTTCCACTCGGCCACATTGTTCCTTAGAATGGGCTCGCAATGCGATGATCCCAACACGATGTCGAACGAATCGGCCACCTCCTTGTTGCCTTTTACCTGGAAGAATCCATCGGTTCCCTCGTGCATGGCAGGCCACAGTGTGTTGGCGCGCAGACGAAGCAACAGTTCGAAGAGGCGGTGATAGTAGCGAGGGCCTAAGATGCCTGATTTTGAATGGGCGTCGACCAACTGCTTGTCCCACACGCGTGTAGACCAGTCTTCGTCGTTGATAAACACGCCTCGGTACTCCACCGATGGATGTTGTAGGGTCTCAAATTGCTCATTGAGCACCAGGTAATGTTTGCGCTGTGGTGTCACGTCACCCCAATCTATCCAGGGCGAAACACCCGCCTTGCGCGAAAGCTCCAAAATGCCGTATGCCGTGCCGCGACCATTGCTGCCTACAATCACGACCTTGCCATTGCGTATGCCCATCCAGAAGGCATCGGGCTTGGCAATGAATTTCTCAAGGGGAATCTTATAACCAGACAGACGCTTGAACTCCTTGTTGTTCAGCATGTCGAGCTGGTATATTTCTATCTTGCCCTCACCCTTGCGAGCCGATTTGCCAGTGACGGCTTTCATGTCGGCGGAAAACATGTCCAAGGCCTTGGCGACAACGGTTCCATAGTTTTTTTGAGTAGAGTAGGTGACATGGCCACCCGCGTACCACACCACATCCTTGGCCGACACGGCGGTCGACAAACCAAGGATGGCATGAAGAAGGAGGTATCTGATTTTCATGAATACGAAGATGTTATGATGGGGTTCAGCAGAACCTTTTGTCATCCTCGCCCTCAACAGGCAATGCGTTCCAGTTGACCGCGAAGGTGAAAGATCAGTAGCAAAGTTACTGAAAAATGGTAGAACAGAGGAAGATTCTTCCTTAAAACCATCATTCTCAATAAAAAAAGTGGTAATTTTGCGTAGAAATAGAACCGAGAAACGGTTTGGCCCAACCCACCGATGGGCTACAAATGGCGTTTCTCCGATGAAATACAAAAACATAATATGACCCAAATGACGATTTATCCCAAGCTGATTACAGATGCATTGGCCACCGTGACCTACCCAGGAACCAAGAAAAACCTGGTGGAAAGCGAGATGGTGGCGGACGACATCCGCATCAATGGCAACAAGGTGAGCTTTACGCTCATATTCCCTCGCGACACCGACCCATTCATCAAGTCGACCATCAAGGCTGCCGAAGCAACCTTGAAGTACAAGTTGGGCGAGGACGTTGAGGTCACCATCTCTACCGAATTTACCAGCGCTAAGCGTCCTGAGCCCGATAAGTTGCTGCCTCAGGTGAAGAATATCATTGCCGTAAGTTCAGGTAAGGGAGGCGTTGGTAAGTCGACCGTGTCAGTGAATCTTGCCATCGCTTTGGCCAAGTTGGGCTACAAGGTGGGATTGCTTGACACCGACATCTTCGGTCCGTCGATACCCAAGATGTTAGGCGTCGAGGGCGAGCGTCCTTACGCTGTGGAGAAAGAAGGCCGCCAACTCATTGTCCCCGTTGAGAAATACGGCATCAAACTGCTGTCGATCGGTTTCTTCGTAAACCCCGAAACGGCAACCCTTTGGCGTGGCGGAATGGCTACGTCGGCGCTGAAACAACTTATCGCCGACGCCGATTGGGGCGATCTCGACTATTTTATCCTCGACACCCCTCCTGGCACATCCGATATTCATCTGACCCTGTTGCAGACATTGGCCATTACGGGCGCTGTTATCGTGTCGACCCCGCAGAAGGTGGCATTGGCCGATGCGCGCAAGGGAATTGACATGTATAAGAACGACAAGGTGAACGTTCCCATCCTTGGTTTGGTTGAGAACATGGCATGGTTTACGCCCGCCGAACTGCCCAATAACAAGTATTACATCTTCGGCAAGGAGGGATGTAAGAACCTGGCCAAGGAAATGGGTTGTCCGTTGCTGGCCCAGATTCCTATCGTTCAGAGCATTTGTGAGGACGGCGACGACGGTCAGCCTGCTGCAACGAAGACCGACACTGCCACTGGCTTGGCGTTTATCAATCTCGCCCAAGCCGTGGTGACAACTGTCAATGTGCGAAACAAGAATCTGCCTAAGACTCATATCGTGCAGATTAAGAACGAAGGCTAATCATCGCAGGGTGGCATAGCCGATACCTACGCATGGCCAATTGGTCCCAAGTGCGTAGGATCAAAAGCATTATGGGTGCCGGGTAAATAACAGGATTTGCGTCCTATGTTATTTGCCCAGCACCTTTTTTCATAGCCTACGCGTCACCCGCTACCTTATAAATAGGTACGCCAAGTGGCTTTATTTTGACTTTTATGGCATATTTGTCGTCACTATCTGTTGCAAAAGTGCACATCTATTCGGATATTTTTGTAACTTTGCGGTAACAATGAACAACGATAACAAGAAAGCTACATTGGAGCTGGGCACCAAGCCCGTAGGCTCCCTTCTGCTGCAATATGCGCTGCCGGCCATCATTGCGATGACCGCCTCGTCACTTTATAACATCATCGACCGTGTATTCATTGGTCAGGTGGTGGGTGCCGAGGCCATTTCCGGCCTCGCCATTACTTTCCCGTTCATGAACCTGGGCGCCGCGTTTGGTGCCGCCGTGGGTGTTGGAGCGTCTACTTCCATTTCGGTGAAGTTGGGACAACGCGACTATCTGACGGCAGAGAATTTGCTTGGCAACACCGTTACGCTCAACCTCATCATAGGTATTGCGTTCAGTTTGGTTTGCCTGTTGTTCCTCAATCCCATCTTGCGTTTCTTCGGAGCCAGTGATGCCACTTTGCCTTACGCACGCGATTTCATGGAGATTATTCTTGCGGGCAACGTGGTGTCGCACATGTATTTCGGCATGAACGCCGTGCTTCGTGCGGCCAGCAAGCCCCGTCAGGCTATGATGGCCACCATCTTTACCGTGGTGATGAATATCTTGCTCGACGTGGTGTTCATCCTTTGGTGGCACTGGGGCATTCGCGGAGCTGCCTTGGCCACAGTGCTCAGTCAGTCGATGGCTTTGTGCTACCAGATGCATTTGTTTACCAACAAGCGTGAGTTGCTCCATCTTAAGCCCGGTATCTATCGCCTGAAGAGCGCCTTGGTGAAAAACATTATAGCCATTGGCGTGTCGCCCTTCCTGATGAATGTGTGTGCCTGCGTGGTGGTTATCTTCGTCAACAACCAGTTGGTGCGCTTGGGTGGCGACATGGCTGTGGGCGGCTATGGCATCGCCAACGCAGTGGCCACGGTGTTCGTCATGTTCGTTTTGGGCTTGAACCAAGGCATGCAGCCCATTGCCGGTTATAACTACGGAGCGCAAAATATGCACCGCGTGCTGCAGGTGCTCAATTTGGCCATTGTCTGCGCCACCTGCATCATGGTGGTGGGCTGGGCGGTGGCCATGTTCCTTCCTCACACCATAGCACGCCTGTTCACCACTGATAGCCGACTGATTGATATGGCCGTCACTGCCATTCGGTTTGTCCTTTTGGTGTTCCCCGTCATTGGGTTCCAAATGGTGGTAACCAATTTCTTCCAGTGCATAGGCAAGGTTCGCATCAGCATCTTCCTCAGTCTATCGCGGCAATTGCTCATCCTTGTGCCCCTGTTGGGCTTGTTGCCCCTGTTCTTCCAGCTCAATGGCGTGTGGTATGCCATGCCCGCCTCCGATGCGGCGGCCTCGGTCATAGCCTTTTTCGTCATGGCCAATTACATTGGAAAACTCAAGGCCCAGGTGAAGGAGCGTCAAACAACACTTACCCATTGAAAACAATTCGTGATATGAACGATAAGAAAATCATCATCAACGTTGGCCGCCAGATAGGCTCGGGAGGCCGCATCGTGGCACAGCAGTTGGCCAAAGAATTCGGCTGCAAGTTCTACGACAAGGAACTCCTCAACCTTGCCGCCAAGGAGAGTGGCTTTAGCGAGAAGTTCTTTGAGCAGAACGACGAGCAGAAGGGCTTCCTCAAGAACCTCTTCCATGTGCACGTCCCTCTCTTGGGAACCAGCGATTTCTATAAGAACGACTTCTCACAAGAGAGCCTTTACCAGTTCCAGAGCGACGCTATCCGTAAGGCTGCCAGTGAGGGCAGTTGTGTGTTTGTGGGTCGCACTGCCGACTATGTGCTGCGAGATGAGCCCAACATGGTGTCGGTGTTCATCACGGCCAATATCGACCAGCGCATTCAGCGTGTGTGTAAGCGCCACGGTTTTGACCGAGCCACGGCCCGCAAGTATATCCGCAACCATGAGGAAGAGCGCGCCTCGTATTACAATTATTACACCGGTAAGCAGTGGGGCCACAGTGAGAGCTACGATCTCTGCATCAACTCATCGCTTCTTGGCATTGAGGAGACGGAACAGTTTATAGCTGAGTTTATCCGCAAGCGCTTCGGATTGTAAGAGGACAAAGGAGGAAAAAATATCATGAAGATTGGCATCATATCGGACACCCACGGCTTTTGGGACGACAAATACGCCACCTACCTCGGCGAGTGTGATGAGGTGTGGCATGCTGGCGACATTGGCAGTATGGAGGTGGCCGATAGGTTTGAGGCCTTGGGACCTCGCTTCCGCGCCGTTTATGGCAACATCGACGATTACGACATGCGGTCGCGCTATGGTGAGCTGTTGCGTTTTGAGGCAGGCGGTGTCGATGTGCTGATGAAGCATATTGGCGGTTACCCCGGCCATTACGACCGCTCGGTGGAGCGCATCATGCGCACAAGGCCGCCTCGGTTGTTTGTCTCCGGACACTCACACATCCTCAAGATCATGCCCGACAAGCAGTTGGGCCTGCTTCATGTCAACCCTGGAGCCGCTGGGCATGCGGGCTGGCAAAAAGAACGAACGTTGGTGAGGCTGACCATAGAGCACGCTACCTTTACCGATTGTGAAGTGATAACCTTGGGAGGAAGATAAATGGACAAATACGCAAAACAGCTGAACGATTACCTCGAGCTGATGAGTCGGTCGACGCTTCTCGTAGATGAGGGCGACCGCCGCAACATGAAGGTGCTGCTCACCATGCTCGGACCTATTGATGAGCAGATCATCGAGGCGCGTTATGGTCTGTTTGGCCAAGAGCGCATGCCTATCGACGACATTGCTCGCCGTTACCGACTTACCGCAGAGAACCTCGTTGATATCATAGAGAAAGACTTGCGGCGGTTGGCCATCACGCCCGAGTGGCAGATGTTGCTCAGGCGTTTCAGTCCGTTGGTCAGGAGCCGGTTGGGACTGGAGCCCTGACATTACTGACAACGGTTAACAAGAGTTTGAAACAACTAAATATAGGGATCGATGAAAAAGATATTGTTGCTTGGCTCAGGCGAACTGGGCAAGGAGTTTACGATTGCCGCCAAACGGGCTGGCCAGTATGTCATTGCTTGCGACCGTTACGATGAGGCGCCAGCCATGCAGGTTGCCGACGAGCGCGAGATTTTCTCCATGCTCGACGGTGATGCGTTGACTGCCGTTGTGGAGAAGCACCATCCCGACATCATTGTGCCGGAGATTGAGGCCATCCGTACCGAACGTCTCTTCGACTTTGAGCGCGAAGGCATTCAAGTGGTTCCGTCGGCCCGCGCCGTGAACTACACCATGAACCGCCGCGCCATTCGTGACCTTGCCGCCCAGCAGTTGGGACTGCGCACGGCTAAGTATTTCTATGCCAAGACGTTTGATGAGTTTAAGCGTGCTGCCGACGAGATCGGATTCCCCTGTGTGGTGAAGCCCCTGATGTCGTCGTCCGGCCACGGACAAAGCTATGTCCATAACGACGACGAGTTGCGCGAAGCCTTCCGCGAGGCCATGGAAGATGGCCGCGGCGATGTGAAGGAAGTTATCATCGAGGAATTTATCGACTTCGATTCGGAGTTCACCCTGCTCACCGTAACCCAGAAAAACGGTCCCACGCTCTTCTGCCCGCCCATTGGCCATGTGCAGAAGGGTGGCGACTACCGCGAGAGTTGGATGCCTTACGCCATTCCTGAGGAGTCGTTGCGCCAGGCCGAGCATATCGCAGCCGAGGTAACTGCCGCCCTGACCGGTTATGGTCTGTGGGGTGTGGAGTTCTTCCTCACCAAGCAGGGCGAGGTAATCTTCTCTGAGTTGAGTCCGCGTCCCCACGATACCGGTATGGTGACCTTGAGCCACTGCACCAACCTCAGCGAGTTTGAGCTTCATTTCCGCGCTGTCATGGGTTTGCCCATCCCCGCCATCCATTTGGAGCACAGTGGCGCGTCGGCCGTTATCCTCTCGCCTGTTGAGAGTCACGAGCCATTGGACTACAACCTGCTCGACGTGTGTTCCGAGGACCGTTCACGCGTTCGCATCTTTGGCAAGAAGGATGCTCACGTGGGTCGCCGCATGGGTGTGGTGATCTGCTACGATGAGGTGGGTTGCGATATCAATGCCCTGCGCGATAAGGCCAAGCGTTTGGCCAAGACGGTGTTGGGCACCGATCCTTACATGAAAAAATAATCATTCACATGGAAAAGACAATGGGGCGTGTTATCGACCTGCCCAAAATCGTGGATCCACGGGGCAATCTTACCGTGGCAGAGCAGATGAAGTCGGTTCCCTTCGAGATCAGAAGGGTTTATTGGACGTATGATGTGCCGTCGGGAGAGCATCGTGGTGGTCACGCCCATCGCCATTGTCGTGAGTTCATTGTTGCCGTGAGCGGATCGTTCACCGTAACGCTCGATAACGGGCACGACAGGCACTCGTTTCTCTTGAACCATCCCTATCAGGGCCTTTTGGTGGAAACGGGTGTCTGGCGCACGCTCGAAGATTTCTCCTCGGGTGCTGTATGCCTCGTGCTGGCTGAGGACCTCTTTGAGGAAGCCGACTATATTCGTGACTATGATGACTATCTGCAGGTATACGCCCGATAAGGCTGCATTGTGGGATGAGTTTGTTGGCCGCAGCCGGCAAGGCACATTCCTCTTTGAGCGAGCTTACATGGACTATCACCAGGACCGCTTTGCCGACCACTCGTTGATGGTTTATCGCAAGACCCGTCTGTTTGCTTTGTTGCCCGCAAACGCAACCGATGGTGTGTTGTGGAGCCATCAGGGGTTGACCTATGGTGGATTGCTCACAGGACCAGAAGCCACGGTGGAGGATGTGTGTGACGCCTTTCGATCCATCAACGCTTACCTCAGGCAAGTGGGAATAACGCGTGTGGTTTACAAGGCCATGCCGTGGATTTACCATCGTTTGCCTGCCGAGGAGGACCTATATGCGCTGACCAATGTTTGTGGCGCGCAACTCATGGCGCGCCACATTTCGTCGACCCTCATCGCCAACCATAGGTTGCGGTTCATCGAGTCGCGTCGCAGCGGCATACGCAAAGCTCTCAGACAGGGCGTGTTGGTGCACGAGAGCGATGATTTGGAGGCCTTTTGGAATATTCTCGACAACAATCTCGAGCATAAATATGGGGCACACCCTGTTCACTCGTTGGCCGAATTGCAACTGTTGAAGAAGCGTTTCCCCGCGCAGATCCGGCTCTTCATGGCCTACCGTGGGAGTGAAGCCTTGGGCGGAACACTCATCTATGAAACACCCCAGGTTGCGCATACGCAGTATATTTCGGCCTCACCCGAGGGCAAGGCATGTGGTGCGCTCGATCTGCTTTTTGACGAACTGCTGAATAAGGTGTATCTTCAAACGCCGTTTTTCGACTTTGGCAAGTCGAGCAATGGTGACGGGCACGATCTCAATGAGGCGCTTATCTTCCAGAAGGAAGGTTTCGGTGGTCGTGGCGTGTGTTACGACTGGTATAGCTATCTACTCTGACCTGCGCCTTGCCGAATGCCTGTGGAATATAGTACGGGCATTGGCGGAATCCTTTAATAAGTAATTATCAATCATAACACAGAAAGCTGTGAACATACCCTATCTTTCCCTTCAACAAGTCAACCGACCGCATCTCGAGGAGATGGAGCGTGCGGTGGCGGATGTCATGGCAAGTGGTTGGTTTCTCAAAGGTGAGGCTACGCGCCTGTTTGAGACCGACTACGCCCAGTATATTGGCTCGCGCCATTGCGTGGCTTGTGGCAATGGGCTTGATGCCCTGACCCTCATCTTCCGTGCCTACAAGGAAATGGGAGCGATGAAAGAGGGCGATGAGGTGATTGTTCCGGCCAATACGTATATCGCATCCATCCTTTCGATCACCGAGAATCAACTGACGCCCGTGTTGGTGGAACCAAGAATGGATACGCTGCAAATCGACGACACACTCATAGAGCAGGCCATTACGCCGCGTACACGAGCCATCCTCTTGGTCCACTTGTACGGTCGATGCGCTTACAGCTCGACGATTGAGCGGTTGTGTGAGAAGCATCATTTGAAGTTGGTTGAGGACAATGCACAAGCCCATGGATGCCGTTATGAGGAAGACGGACCGGCTCGTCACACGGGATCCTTGGGCCATGCTGCCGCCCACAGCTTCTATCCGGGCAAGAACCTGGGTGCCTTGGGCGATGCGGGCGCCGTTACTACCGACGATGATGCGTTGGCCGAACTGGTTCGGGCCTTGGGCAACTATGGGTCGTCGCGTAAGTATGTGTTCCCCTACAAGGGACGCAATTCGCGCATGGATGAATTGCAGGCCGCAGCGCTCCGGGTCAAGTTGAAGTATCTCGACCAAGAGAACGAGCGTCGTAGGGCGATAGCCGATGTGTATTACAGGCATATTGTCAATCCCCATGTCATACTTCCAGGAAGGGAAACGTGGCTTAGTGGTACCTCCCATGAGGAGGTTCGGTGGGCCAATGTGTTCCATATCTTCCCCGTGTTGTCGCCCCATCGCGATGCGCTCCAGCAATATCTCAAGAGCAATGGGGTGGGAACGATGATCCATTACCCCATTCCCCCGCATCAGCAACAGTGTTACGCCGAATGGAACGAACGCTCGTTGCCCCTCACAGAGGAGATCCATCAGCAGGAGTTAAGCCTGCCATGCAACCAATCCATGACCGATGAGGAGGTGGAATATGTGGTGAATTGTGTCAACGCCTTTGTGCCCGAAACGACGGCATGACGAAAGCTTGATCGACGCTTAACCGCATTTTGTAAGCGTTGCGAGTATAACTATCCGCCACAGAACTTCATGCTTGTTGTTGCAGAGGCCATGAGGCTGGATGATAAAACAAAGAAATAAGAACAGATGATCGTTTGTATCGCAGAGAAACCGAGCGTCGCTCGTGACATTGCGCGCATACTTGGAGCCACCGCTCAGCGCGATGGATATATGGAAGGCAACGGCTATCAGGTGACCTGGACGTTTGGTCACCTGTGTGAGTTGAAGGAGCCCAACGACTATTTGGTCAACTGGCGCTTCTGGACGTTGGCTGCCTTGCCAATGATTCCGCAACGCTTTGGCATCAAGCTCATCCCCGACAGGGGCATAGAAAAGCAGTTTGAAACCATTGCCAAGCTCTATGCCGAGGCCGATGAGATCATCAACTGTGGTGATGCTGGCCAGGAGGGTGAGCTGATACAGCGATGGGTGATGCAACTGGCCAAGGTGAAATGTCCCGTGAAACGCCTTTGGATTTCCTCCATGACCGATGAGGCCATCAAGGAAGGATTTGCCAATCTCAAGGACCAAGCACAATATGAGAGCCTTTATTTGGCAGGATTGAGCCGCGCTGTGGGCGACTGGTTGTTGGGCATGAACTGCACTCGGCTTTACACGTTGATGTATCAGCAACAGCGCGGACAGGTGTTGTCTATTGGCAGGGTGCAGACGCCTACATTGGCGCTCATCGTGCAGCGTCAGAAGGAGATCGACAATTTCAAGCCCGAGCCCTACTGGGTGTTGTCCACCATTTATCGCGACACGCTTTTTACCGCCACGTCGGGCAAATTCCTGTCTGAGGAAGAGGGTAAGAACGCCTTCTCGCTCATCGAGGGCAAGCCCTTTGTCATTACCGACGTGAAGAAGAAACAGGGCAAGGAACCACCCAAGCAGTTGTACGACCTCACTTCGTTGCAGGTCGACCTCAATAGGAAATATGGTTTCTCCTCACAGTTGTCGCTCAACCTGATACAAGGTCTTTACGAAAAGAAGCTCACCACCTATCCCCGTGTCGACACGCAATATTTGTCCGACGACATCTATCCCAAGTGTCCGGGCATCCTCAATGGCGTGAGCCAGTACATGGTGGCGGGAACGAAACCGTATCTTGCCATCATACAAAACTTGGCGGCCATGGGTAAAAAACTGCCCAAGTCGAAGCGTGTGTTCGACACTTCGAAGGTAACCGATCACCACGCCATCATCCCCACGGGTGTCGTTCCGTCGGGCCTTACCGATATGGAGCAGAAAGTTTACGACCTGATAGCGAGGCGCTTTGTGGCCGCGTTCTATCCCGATTGCTTGTTCTCCACTACCACAGTCAATGGTGAGGTCGATAACGTAGGGTTCAAGGCGTCGGGCAAGGAGATCCTTCAGCCCGGCTGGCGCGATGTTTATTCGAAGGAGGAACAGACGGTCGATGAGAGTCCGAAGGCTGATGCCGAGGAGAAAACGTTGCCCACTTTCGTTAAGGGAGAATCGGGCGAGCACCAGCCTACGCTCACCCAAAAGATGACAATCCCGCCCAAGCATTACACCGAGGCGTCGCTCTTGCGTGCCATGGAAACAGCAGGCAAACTGGTCGACGATGAGGAGTTGTCGGCTGCCATGAAGGAGAACGGCATCGGGCGGCCATCGTCGCGCGCTGGTATCATTGAGACGCTGTTTAAGCGCCATTACATACGTCGCGAGCGAAAGAATCTTGTGGCGACGCCAACAGGCATCCAACTCATCGACACCATACACGAAAAACTGTTGACCAGCGTTGAGTTGACGGGAATGTGGGAGAAGAAGTTGCGCGACATCGAGCACCACAAGTACGATGCTGCAACGTTTATCAATGAGTTGAAGGAGCAAGTGTCACGAATCGTGACGGATGTGTTGCACGACAATTCGGGGCGTAGCATTGAGAGTGGAGACACTCCTTCCGTACCGAAACCCAAGGGTCCTTCGTCGGCTGCGGGTGAAAAGTCGAAATCGGCTTCGCCCAAAAAGCGAAAGAGCACCGCGAAGAGGGCGTCGGTGAAGGAACAAGTGGAAGCGCAGCGGCAGACTGTTCCCCAAGAGGGTGCTGAGTGTCCCGAATGTCATCAGGGACATGTCATCAAAGGCAAAACGGCTTACGGTTGCTCCCGCTGGAAGGAAGGTTGCACGTTCAGGGTGCCATTCGCCTAATCTGTGGCTTTAAGCAATAAGCCTTAGGCTATCCATGGTGATAGTCTAAGGCTTAAATTTTAATAGCCTACCGCATCTTTCTTGATGCCTATAGGCGCTCGTTGTTTAGTTTATCATTCCAATCGCCCATTGTCGGTCTAATGACCGACTGGGGTTTATGAGTCCTTCCGCGTATCGATGCCGCTTCCTGCTCCCTTTTGTTGCTTCGCTGTTTCGGCCATTTCCTTCAGTCGCTGCATGTGGTCAAAGGCGCGACGGCGTGTAGAGATGATCTGATATCGGTAAACCACGCATGTCGCAAAGAAGTAAACCAGCACCTGAATCCATAAAGCTTGGTATTCGGTCTGTATGTCTTGAAGGGTTGCGCCCATTGAGGAGATGCGCATGAAACCACGCACGCCGAATGTGGAGGGAATGATGGTTGCCACGCCTTGCCAAAAGCCAGGTATGTTCGATTGTGGCCAACTCAGTCCGGTCATGAACAGGAAAGGCACAGAAGAGAACACCACTAATAGCATCACATTCTCGCGATAGCGCACCAGGCACGAGAGCATCATGCCGAAGAACGTGCAGGCAAGGATGTAAGGCACCATCAAGCCGATAATGGCCTGGGCTGAAACCAACGAGGTGAAATGGTAAAGATGGGGTATGGCGAGTGCCAAGTAAGCGCCCATCACCATGTAAATCATGAAGTAACACAACGACTTGCCCAGCACAATGCGGAATATTCCGTTGTAATGCTTGGAGATAGGCACCAGGTCTTTGAAGCGGTTGTTCTCGCGAGCGGTGCCCGCTGCCAGTCCTATGCCGAGCAGCAAGGTTTGTTGGAGGATAAGCATCAGCACGCCAGGGAGGATGGCGTTGCCGTAGCCGCCTGTGGTGTTGAAGATCGGAACCTCGTCGAAATCAAGTGGCTTGGTTGTTATCTCGTTATCGCGCTTTGTGTAATCGGTGCTTTGTGCAATTTGTATTTGTGCGTTCATGTCCGACGCCACGGCTTGTGCCGTTTGGTAGATGGCCTTGTAGGTAAGCATCAGGCTCATGTCGCAATACACGCCCACCTTCGTTTGCTCCCCTCGGTAGAGACGGCGCTCAAAGTCCTCGGGGAAGTAAAGCGTGCCATGCACCTGTTGCTTCGCGGTGAGATCCTTGGCCTCTTCCAGTGATGTGCAATAGTAAGCCACTTTCGTGTCGGGCGAAGCGTCAAACTTTCTTATGTATTCGCGTGAGGCATTCGTGTGCGATTGGTCCACAATGGCCACGGGCACCTCGCGCACCACCTCATTGTTGTAAATCCATGAATAAAGCAGCGGATAGAGCAAAGGTACCAACACGCAGAAGATGAGCACACCCTCGTCGGTGATGGTGCCACGCATCTCACGCACGCAGATATAGCAAGTGTCGAGGATGCCCTCCTTAATCCTATGAAGCAGACTGTTGTTTTCCATGCCTTAAGGTATGTAAGTGTAAATAAGCATCGCCCTTTTTATGTTCCAAACCGTGAATATCGGGAGGATGATAAAGACGCAGAGGGCCATGATGTTGAACCATGAGTCGACGAGTGGGAACCCGTTGAAGATGCTCATTTGGTAAATCATGTAGTAATGGCGCAAGGGGAACATCTGTGCGATCGACTGTATGGCTGAGTCCATGGCGAACAAGGGATAGGTGGCGCCGCATACCGACAAGCTGACCACCGACCAGAGAGAACAGGTCGACATCGACATTCGGAGCGAGGGCATCAGGCCAAAGACGAACGCGCCGAAGCCTTGACATGCCAACACCGAAAGTAAACCCAACAGCAAGATGGGAACGATGCCGCCCGGATGGGGGAACCCGAGATGGTAGAAAACGTAGAACTCAAACCCGTACATCATCGTTAGGAAGAGCACGGTCTGCGGCAGAAGCTTGCCGATGAGTGCGATGTAGGGGTTGCCGCCTGCCATCTTGATCCATTGACGCGAACGACGAAACTTCAGTTCGGTGCCGATGGAGTAGGGCGTCAGCAAGAAAATGAAGATCATCAACACACCTGGAACCATGGTGGTGCTGAGGTAAACGTTATAGTTGACCCATGGATTGTTGATCATGTGAAGGTCAACGGCGATGGGTTGCAAGAAGGTACGTATCTCGTTTTCGGTCTTTCCGATGGCCGATAGCTTTGTCATGCCCACTCCTGCTGACCCTAAGGTGGAGATTGTTTTCAAGTCACGATAGAGCAAGGAACCTGACACCAGCGACACGCTGCTGTAGTAAAACGAAATTTTAGGTTGCTTGTCCGACATCAATCCTGTTGTGGTGCCTTTGGGGATGAGCAGGAACGCGTAGATCTGGTTGCGTTGTATGGCTTCGCGCGCCTCGTTCATGTTTGGGTAATGTGCCACCACATGCGTGGTCTGAAAGGCGTCGAGCTGACGGATGAGCTGTCTTGACGTGGCGGTGTTGTCCTGATCCACTACGCCGACGGGCATTTCCACCGGCTGTCCTTCGTTCATGAGCGAGGTGAAGAACAAGATGACGACCATTGGGAAGAAGATGGTGCAGAAAGCATAAATGGGATTCTTGCGCATAATGCCCACCTCTCGATAGGCAATGTGCAAGATGCATCCAATCGTCTCCTTGATCGAAACGTTGCGTGAATGTCTGTGGTATGATTTGTTGCCAGCCAATGTTCTGTCCCTATTACTTTAAGTCCTTTTTCTTCACGATGAGCGACATGCCGGGACGCAAGCCCTCGAATTTGTCGGCGAAATGGGCTTTCACCTCAAACGTCTTCAGGTCATACTGGCCCATGCTCTTGGTGGCTTTCCACACGGCATAGGCTCCCTCGTCCTTGATGGAATAGACCTTCATCTTCACATCCTTGTTGAAGGCGGGAGAGAAAGCGGTGAACGTGTCGCCCACCTTCAGGCCTTTGAGCAGATCCTCGCGCACGTTGAATGTTCCCCACATATCGCTCATGATAGATATGCTCATGATGGGCGAACCCATCCCCACCAGTTCTCCCACCTTGGGATAGATGGTGCTGACCTCACCTTCAACGTTCGATACCTGTACGGTCTCGCGCAACACCGACTTAACCACGTCGACAGCGTTCTTGGCCGCTTCCGCGTTCTTCTTGGCGGCTTCCTTTTCCTGGGTGCGCGCTCCGTTGCATGCCATATCGTATTGGCTTTGTGCCACCTTCACCTGTGCCTCCGTTGCTTTGTAGGCGGCAAACGCCTCATCGCGTTTCTGTGCGCTGATCACACCCTCGTTGAAGAGGTTTTGCATGCGGACATAGGTTTTGTGAGTGATTTCCGCAGCCGCCTTGGCTTGTTGCAACAGTTGGTAGGCGCCCTGCACCTGCTCCTTGCGCGCTCCGGCATCGGTCAGGCTGCTCAAGGCTTGCGTGGCGCCCTCGGTGGCCTCCATCACCTTTTGCTGCGCGTTGGCCTCCGGCACGTCGAGGATGGCCAGCGTGTCGCCCACATGGACGTAGTCGCCCTCCTTGACACGAAGCTCCACAACGCGTCCGGGCAGTTTACAACTGACGCGGAACTCGGAAACTTCCACTTCGCCCTGAATGATTTCTTCGGTCTTTCCTAACGTGAAGAAGCCAATCAAACCTACCACAACTACCGCTGTGGTAAAGCCGAGAATGGCAAGAAGAATATTGTTATGTTGTGTTTTTGCTGACATAAATGTTTGGTTTGTTCTTATTCGGTTTGTGTGAGTGATCGTATGTTATTCCAATAAGCCCAATGCCTTTTGCAGGTTCACCTGACTTAGTTTCATGTCCACTTCGGCGTCGATCTTTTGGCTTTGTGCCTGTTGCCACGCTGTTTGTGCGGCCAGCACATCTGTCGATTCCATGACGCCCTCTCTGAATCCCACCTGTGCGCATCGCAGGTTCTCTTCAGCGCTCTTGATGTTTTTCTCAGCCATCGACAGTCGCTTATAGGCTTCTTTCACCTTGTATCGGCTTTGCGCCACTTGGAGGTGTATCTTCTCCTGCGTGTCAGACAGGTCCATCCGTGCCATGGCGGTGGCGGCCTTCGACGCATTCACTTTGTATTTGCCCTCAAACCAGTTCCATACGGGCACCTGAACCATCACGCCAATGTTGAACGCTCCGGAGAAGTTGCGTTGGAATCCGTTATAGAGGTTGGGGTTCGAGAGCATGTATCCCGCTGTGAGGGCTATGTGTGGCAGATATGCCGAACGCACCAGCTTGGTGGCTTGCTGGCTCATCTCCACTGCGTTTTGCAGCAGTCGGACCTCCGGGCGGGTCGACAGGGTGGAGTCGGTGGGTTGCGAGAGATCGCAGGTGGCCACGCTGAGTTGCTCCTTGTCCTCATCGGCCAATAGCACCTCCTCGTCCATGGGCAGTCCGCAAAGCTGGCAGAGCAGCATGCGCGCCAATGAGAGGCCATCCTCCACTTGTGTGATCTGCATGTCGGCCTCGTTCACCTTGACATCCACTTTCAGTCCGTCGGCGCGTGTGGCCACGCCTTCTTTGATCATTCGGTGCACATCGTCGTCGAGCTTCTTCACCAAGTCGCGGTAGCTGACAGCCAACTTTTGCTTCTGCTTCAGCGACACCACCGTCCAATACGTCTGGTCGATGGTGTAGAGCGTGGCCTGCCTTTTCATGTCGAGGTCGTTGTCGGCCATGCTCTCTGTGATGTCGGCCATGCGGTTGGCAGCGGTGATGGCACCACCCAGATAAACCGGTTGGCGCAGCATGATGGCGCCACCAAACACATGTTGGGTCTTCGTTTGCAGCGCGTCGACCACCTCCTTGCCGAGCGCATTGCCAAAGGCGCTGGCATATTGGCTGATGGGACCATTGC
This sequence comes from Hallella sp., assembly GCF_037460745.1. Taxonomy (NCBI): domain Bacteria; kingdom Pseudomonadati; phylum Bacteroidota; class Bacteroidia; order Bacteroidales; family Prevotellaceae; genus Hallella; species Hallella sp. The sequence goes on from NZ_JAXVAE010000108.1 coordinate 35,172, forward strand.
CCATTTGCTGCAACAGGGAACCCAACTGCTGGGCCTGGTCGGGCGTGATGACACCCTGCGTCACCAGGTCGGCGATGCTTCCCGATATGCCCCCCGACAGGTCGCCCGTTATCTTGTTCACGGTGCTTGTGCCGATGTTGCTCAAGGTTGTTTTCTGCGATTTGCTCAGCAGGTTGATGTCGCGGCTGCTGAACTGGTAGCCGGCCACCACGTCGACCTTGGGCAGTGCCTTGGTGCGTGTGGCTTTGCGTGTGTTGACGGCCACCTCCTTGCTCAACCGCGACACGTTGACTTGCTTGTTGTTGCGCAAGGCCAACGCGCGGCAACTGTCAAGGTTCAAGACCCGTTGGCCCTGAACCGTGATGGAGCAGCCTATCAAACAAATGATGAAAGCGAACTTTCTCATATTACTTCTTTTTAATCAAGCGTGAAACTCTTGCTGCCGATCATGTTTCCATCGGCGAAGATGCTCACGCGGTAGGTGCCGCCCTGCAGGGCTTGATTGATGTTATAATATAAGGTCATAGGCGTTTCCTTACCGCCATACTCCACAGTTCTCTTCATGGTGCACTGCAGCGAACGGTTCTCATAGTTGAACGACCCGCCGCCGCCCAGCAATGCGCCCGTCGGCGTGTTCACCCTCACATACACCGTCTTGTTGCCGCTGGCCGCCGTAACGTTCTTGGCCAGTGCGAAGCTCACCTGGAGCGCCTTGGCTTTCTTCAGCTTCTTGGTGGCTTTCTGGTGCTTGTCGAGCTGGGTGAGGTTGATGTTGATGGCATCCAGCTGGGCGGCGATGGCCACCTGCTGCGAGAGGCTCTGCTTCTCCGAGCTCAAGCCCTCGATCTGCCTGTTGGCCTGCTCATACTGCCCCTTGATGCGTGTGTTCTCTGCCGTGAGGTTCTGGTTGAGCCTGTTGAGCGAGTCGATCTGGAACACGTAGCTGCGAAGCACGGCTCTCACCGTGGCGAGTTCCTTCTTCAAACGGGCAATCTCCTTGGCGTCGGAGCTCTTGGTCTCCTTCAGCTCCTTCAGCAGGCGCTGTGTGCGCTCCTGCTCTTGTGTCAGTTGGGCCACGATGGAGTCGTTGTTGATCTGCGTCTTCATCTCACTGTATTGGTTGGCAAACTGCTGATACTCGTTTTCCATTTCCTTCTTGTCGAGCGCGGCCAACTCCAGCATGGCTTTGTTCTCTTCCTTCTGCTTGTTCAGGCTGATGTAAAGCCAAGCGGCACCTCCGGCCAGCAACAGGATGACGATCACCAGAGGGATGAGTATTTTCTTATTCATGGTTGTGTATTTTTATTTGCTTGAATTTTACAAATACTTGTTTTTCTTTTTAATACTTATTATATGCAAATTTAAGTCTTTTCGATGAATCGGCAAAGAAAACGGTCGGTTCAATGAATGATTCTCTGAAAAATTAATAATTTTGAGGATAATTAGACTATTTTTAATTCTTATTTTGTAATTTTACCCACGTTAACCCGTCTTGCCGTAGGCGTGATAGTCATGCCTTTCGACCGACTAAATACAAAAGCATAGCAATGAAGAAGTTTTTTCTCTTATGGATGTTAGTGTTCGCCCAGTTGCCTTTGTTGGCACAAGTGGACTCGTTGGTGGTGAAGACCGACTCGTCGGCCGTTCGCCATCAGGTGTTGTTGCAAACCTCGAAGGGCGACATTGTGTTGGAACTCTACAATGAGACACCGCTCCACCGTGACAATTTCTTGCGCTTGGTGCGCTCAGGCTATTACGATGGCATCCTGTGGCATCGCGTCATTGCCGACTTCATGATTCAGACGGGCGACTCCACCACACGCCATGCCAAGCCCGGCGTGACGGTGGGCGAGTATGATCTCGACTACCGTTTGCCTGCCGAGATCGTTTATCCTAAGTATTTCCACAAGCGTGGTGTGCTGGCTGCGGCCCGCGAGGGCGATGCCGAGAACCCCGAGCGCAAGTCGTCGGCAGCCCAGTTCTACATCACTTGGGGCTACAATTACAGCAAGTCGGCGCTCGATAAGATGCAGGCTCGTCTCGACGAAACCACCGGTGGCAAGGTGAAGTTTACCCCCGAGGTGTGCGACGCATACCAGAAGTATGGCGGCACGCCTCACCTCGACGGCCAGTACACGGTGTTTGGCGAGGTGGTGAAGGGGCTGAATGTGGTGCGCGACATCGACTACGTGGAGACCGACGACAACGATCGTCCTGTGTGGGACGTGAAGATACTGAAGGCCACGGTCATCAAATGATCAGGGATGAAAACAGCGAAAGCGCAGGCGTCGTCATTCGATGCCTGCGCTTTCGCTTTGTTCCCAATGGGTCATTATACCGATAGGGAGTTGTCTTTGTAGGGTCATGACGCCCCAATCGTGTGCGTTAGCCCTGCCTTATTGCCCCTCCTCGTCCTGGGTCAGTTCGGTGATCTTGTCCATAAACGACTTGGCCCTTTGCAGGAACGACATGCGCATGGTGTGCTTGGGGTGATGCGTGGGGCGGTTGTTGGCGCTATCGGTGGTTGCTGTGTGTGTTGGTTGGTTTACTGATAGTTCGATGGGTGGGGTGGGGGCGTCGGCCTCCTCTTCCGTGGCTGGCTCCTCCGTGGTGCGTGGCAGTGGTTCCTCGTGGGCCACGGTTTCTTGCGGCTCCATTTGCGGTTCCATTTGCGGTTCTTGCTCTGTCGCCGTTATGGAAGCTTCGATCTCCTGGGCTGCCTCCTTGGGTGCCTCTGTGGTGTCGTCGGTGTCGTTGTCGGTAGGCAGTTGGATGTTGATGCTCACCTCGTCGGGCGTTTGTTGCACGGGGTTGATGGGCTTCATGGTGGTCAAGTCCCAATTCTTCTTTTTGTAAGGCGTATAGAGTTGGCCGATCAAGTTCTCCACATATTCCTTCGACATGAGTTGGTCGTTGCCCAATTCCTCCAAGTGGAGCGTGTCCTCGAATCCCGTGGCCAAGATGGTCACCTTGGCGTCTTCGTCGAGCGTGTTGTCGTCGCTGACACCCCATATCACATCGATGTTGGGATCAAGCATGTCCATAAACGAGTCGATCTCCTCCATCTCGCTCACAAACAGTGGGTGGCGCTCGTCGGTGTAGATGTTGAAGAGTATGCGTGAGGCCTTGTCGATGTCGCTTCCATAGAGCAATGGCGACTCTAAGGCGTCGATCACGGCCTTCGCCACACGGTGCTCGCCGCGGCCGCGTCCCATGGCCATGATGGCGCCCCCGCCCCCTCTCAACGTGGTCTCCACGTCGCAGAAGTCGAGGTTGATGTCGCCCTCCACGGTGATGAGCTCCGATATCGATTTGGTGGCGTTGCTCAGAATCTGGTCGGCGCGCTTAAAACTCTCCTTGATGGAGATGTCCGAGTCGGCATACACGTCGCAGATGCGCTCGTTGTTGATGATGAGCAGGGCGTCGACGTTCTTCCGCATCTCGGCCACGCCCTTCAGCGCCTTGACAATCTTGTTTTTCTTCTCAAAGAAGAACGGGATGGTCACGATGCCAATGGTGAGGATGCCCTTTTTCTTGGCGATGCCCGCCACCACGGGGGCTGCTCCTGTGCCTGTTCCACCGCCCATTCCGGCCGTAACAAACACCATCTGCGTGCCATCGTCGAGCAGGTGCTCTATCTGTTCGGCGTGGTCGATGGCCGCCTGCTGCCCCCTCTTGGGGTCGCCGCCCGCCCCCAGGGTGCCAATGGCTATCTTCACGGGCACGGGCGATTTCGACAAGGCCTGCGTGTCGGTGTTGCATACCGCAAACGTTACGTTGGCTATGCCTTCCTCATACATGTTGCCCACGGCGTTTTGTCCTCCGCCGCCCACACCTATCACCTTGATGATGTTTTTCGACTTGTCCTCTACGGGGGCCACAAAGTCGATGAGTCCGTTCTGCAGATTACCTATTTCCAAGTGTTCCATCTCTGTTGTTTTGTTGCAAAATTATAAAAAATATGAAAGCGCAAGCGATTTTTGCAAGCCTTGCGGTGGTCGAAAGTTCTTTTTGCTTATCTTTGCATAAGATAGGCTGCACTCGGCCATTAGAGAACAAGTTCTCATGGCGCTCGTTGGCACTATCTTTGCAAAAGATAGGCTGCGCTCAGCCACAGCCCCACAGCTTTATCGTAACCCTATAAGATCAATACATTGCGTACAATTCATAAAAAGGTAAACCCCTCACTCATCGCCCATCGTATGCTCGGCTGGATGCTCGTTGTGCTGCTCGCTTGTGTCCCTCTGTGGGCGCAAGCCACCGTTTGGTCGGCCGATAACCTACAGATGGTTCATCTGCAAGACCGCGAGCGTTACGTGTGCGACCCCGATGGGGTGATGTCGCAAGCCTTGCGCGACACGGCCGACCATTACCTGCGTCGGCTCCAAGTGGAATGTGGCATACAGACGGTGTTTGTCGTGGTTCGCCACGTCAAGGACGAAAACACGTTCCGCATGGCCCAGGACCTGGGCAATAAGTATGGAGTGGGAACGAAGAAAGACCGCCGTGGACTGGTGGTTGTGGTGGCCATCGACGACCGCCGTTACACCATCGCCCCAGGCATGGGACTGGAGGCCGACCTCACCGATGTGGAATGCGACGACATTGCACGGGCCTGCATCGTGAAGAACATGAAGGTGAACCAAACCGACCGCATGGTGGTGGAGACGGCGCAGGCGCTCTACCGCAAGTTCTCGACGGGTAAGACCGGCATGCCGTCGGTCGACGAGACCGAGGAGATGACCACGTCCGATTGGCTTACTGCGCTGCTCTTTCTCTGTCTTTTCCTCGGATGGCCCACGTGGGAACTACTCAAGTTGCTACTCATCGCCTTGGGCCTGATGAAGAAACCCAAGGAGAAGCCCCGTAGGCGTCGTCGTCGCGACAACGACGACTGGATGCCGCCTTTCATCTTCGGAGGCGGTGGTGGCTTTGGCGGCGGTAGCGGTCCCATCGGTGGCAGCTTTGGTGGTGGCAGCTTTGGCGGCGGCGGCGCAAGTGGCGGTTGGTAACAGATAAGTAATCATTAAGTAAATTGAAAATATGAAGAAAAGCAACAAGATTCTTTTGGTGATCGTAGTTCTCGTCGTGCTGGTATGCATGGGCGGTTGCAACGCGTATAATGGCATGGTGGGCAATCAGGAGGCGGCCACCACGGCCTTGGCCAATGTGGAGGCCACCTATCAGCGTCGTGCCGACCTCATTCCGAACCTCGCCAAGACGGTTCAGGCCTATGCCAAGCACGAGCGCGAAACCATGGAGGAGGTGGTGAAGGCTCGTGCCGCCGCCAGCCAGGTGAAGCTCGACGCCGACAACCTCACGCCCGAGAAGATGAAGGCGTTCCAGGAGGCGCAGGGACAGCTGTCGCAGGCCTTGGGCAAGCTCATGGTGGTGGTGGAGAAGTACCCCGACCTGAAGGCCAGCGAAAATTTCCGTAGCTTGCAAGTGCAGTTGGAGGGAACGGAGAACCGCATCAATGAGGCCCGCCAGAAATACAACGATGCCGTGCAGACCTACAACAAGGATGTAAGAACATTCCCGAACGTTATCTTCGCGGGTATGTTTGGCTTTGAGAAAATGGAGAAGTTTGAGGCTGCCACCGGAGCGGAGAAGGCACCCGAGCTCAACTTCGATTAACCCAAACCGGCATCGTGTGAGTCTCGACGGGATGGGGCGCCTATGGTCCCTATCCTGTCGAGACCGCTTGTCATATAGGGACCTCGCTTCTTGTAGGCTCCGAAAAACTTGAGCGTATGACCGACGACACCAACGATATGTTGGAGCAACAGACTCCCGAGCAACTCGCCGCCGAGCTACGGCAGCGAGTGGCTTGCCTGCAACGCATGGGGCGAAACGACCTTTTGCTCCAAGCCATTGGTGTGCCCCTGCTCGAGCAGTTGCGCATCGAGGCGGCGCGGGGCAACCTCAGTCAGCTCCACATCGATACCGACTATCGCTTCTTCCTCACGGCATACAACAACCGGGAGGTGGAGCTGTCGCCCGTTCACAAGGCCGTTTACCTGCTGTTCCTAAACCATCCCGAGGGTATCGAGTTTAAGCGTCTGGGGACCTATCGCACCGAGTTGCTCCGCCTCTACAAGGAAACGTCGCGTTGGACGGATGTCGATAAGGTGGCTATGGCCGTCGACCGACTGGTGGATCCCTTCGACAATGCCATCAATGAGAAATGCTCGCGCATCAAACGCGCCTTCACCTCGTTGATGGACGAGTATTCTGCCTCCTATTACATCATTGGCAGTCACACGCTCCGCCATGTGTCGGGATCGTCGCGTGTGTGGTATGAGCGTCTCAAGGTCATCACCCTTCCTCGCCACCTGGTGGTCAACGACAACGACCCTCGCCCATAGGGCGCCACCCCCATCACGGCTATTCCCAGCACATCCCCATGTTGCCTTTCATCTCCATGCGCTCCGAAAAACGGTAACAATCTATAGCCAAATCTACACGTTTCTTTTCCACGACGCAAACATTTGCTGCAAATACGCCATTCTTAGCGTATTTTTGTAACAGCCTAACAATCAGTGTGTTGTGTTGTTTCTTTGTATTCGGCAGCTCCACATTCAGCATTTTGTATTGCCGTTAGGCATCTTTCGCCCCTCGAAACATGCCTAACCCCACTGCGAAACCTTCCCAATCGAGGCACGGTTAGCCATCTTTCGCAACTCGATACATGCCCAACGCCAACCGCTGCTCTTATTTTCGCCACGTCCATCCCGCAAAAACGGCGTTTCCGCTCTCTGGTTCACGCAAAATCCCGACACAACTTTTTGACCATATTTTATAACAAAACTTCTTCGCGGGAAATTTTCATTGGGTCCACTAAACGTTGTTGGTGTAGTAGAACTTTATAAGAACGGAAAATGATATACAATCCCTAAATGGTCTTGAAATTTGTTGCTTTGAGTGAGTATTATGATCCGTTTTGCAGAAAATACACGAGATAGATGAAGGCTATTTTCTAAACGGGGTTTGCTCATTGCTCTTTTGCGATGGGAGCGTGAGGCCTTATGCAGCGCGACTCATCGCCACGGATTATTTGAAACCGAATAAGCGAGAATTAGCGACGTTTATACCGCAATATTGACGTATAGGCACCGCGTGCGCTTGTTGTGAAATGAGATTTTGCAAATTTTTATATAATTTTGCAATTGGATAATTAGACGTAACTATTCAGCGGTAGCGCTGCACCCTTAATCCATAATTGAAATATACTGCA
>NZ_JAXVAE010000109.1:0-22680 GCF_037460745.1 Hallella sp.
TCAAAATATTTGGATTTTAACATAGAAAGCGAATTGATGTAATCGTTTTACGATTCCCAATTTGAACGAATTTTGGCTAACGCAATTTGAAAAAATTCGAAAATTCGGGTAATTCGTTGTTACCGCGTCTGAGCGTAAGAAAACTATTTGTTGTTCTTCCTTGCCGAGTGGCCGCGCCTGCGGACGAATCTCCCGACGGGGGCGTGCGGGGAAGGGTGTTATCCTGAATGATGGTTTCTTCTTACCTGTAGCTTTTTTTCTCCGTTGGCGCGTTGATGTTGGCCAGCTCCACGCCGCGTATGAGCTCTCCGGTGTAGTGGCCCGTGCGTCCCTGCTTGTGGCTCACGCCTGTTTGCTGGAAGGTGCGCTCGGGGGTCATCACGATGCGCAGGCCGTGTATGTCGTCGGCCACCACGTCGTTGGGACTGTCCTTGGCGCGGGCGCGGAAGCCCACCCGGAGCGACCCCAGGCCGTCGACGTGCACGATCTCGGAGTTGAGCAGGTGGCGGCGTATCACCTCGGCGATCGACCAGAGCACGGCGAGCATGTCCGACTGGGTGACGGTCGAGGCGTGCGACACCTCCTCTGCCAGCTGCTTGCTGGTTATCGTGCCCGTGGGCACCATCTTGGCGTACCACTTGCCGTAGTTGGGGCTTTGCGGCATGGCTATCTGTGTGGGTTTGAACTTGATGCTCATGGCTTGTTGTTTTATTTAGAACACGTGGCTCTGCGATGTCTTTTTTTTTAGAACACGAATCTCTCGAATCTTACGAATGACGGCTGAGAGAAACGCCTCTGGCGTTTGTTATCTCACGAGACCCGGCGTAGCCCCACCGACCAACGGGAGGTAATGACCACCGGATATTAGCGTTGATTGTCATTCGGTAGATTCGGTAGATTCGTGTTCGTCTCCTAAACACCAGAGGTGTTTGCAATCTCTCGAGATTTGTCGTAGACATACGCGAGGCTCGGGGAGACTCTGCCGACTGATGGGTTGTGTCCTGAAAGTTGGGTTTGTTGGGCGTTCTCGGCTCGGCGCCTGTGCGACGTGTAGTTTCGTGTTCCCGTTAATGCCCGTTAACGTGTGCTGCTCTGATCCGAGGCGAGGTGAGAGGTGGCGAACGGTGGGCGCTGGAGTCATACGGGTGGCGATGGGTGGCGGTGTGTGGTGGTGTCATGGGGCTGTGGTGTTTAATGGGTTGGTGGGTTTTACATGTGCAAAGGTATAACAAAGGGCGTTGGCAATCATACGTTTCTATACGTTTCGATGCGATTTGATACGATTCGATGCGATTGGGGTTCGATTTTGATTCGATGCGATTTTGATTCGATGCGATTTTGATTCGATGCGATTCGGGATTCGATATGATTGCAGCCCTTTGTTATGGTTTTATGGCTCGCCCAAGTGGTCTACGATGAGGGTCACCTCTCGTGGCGAGAGCACCTTGGTGGTCTTGCGGTAGCCCGCGGCATGGAGCGCCGACAGCAAGGGTTGGCAACGGTTTATCCAGGCCATGAGTCGGTTTACCGCCGCGTGCGAGTCGGTTACGTAGGGGAAGTAGAGTAGGGCGAGCTCCTTCTTGGTGTAGGGTCGGATAACGAATTTGTTCATGGTTGCTTTTGGTTTTTTGTGGTACATGTTAGCCCATTGGTGGGCGTTGGTGGTTGGCTGTTGGTCGAGACGGTGGCCAGGTAATAGTCGGCAAAGTCTTTGCAGGTGGGCGGCAGCTGGTGGTGTTCCAACGAGGGCAAGGCAGCCTTTAGCTGCATGAAGAGCCTCTCTCCGGGTGCGTCGCGGTCGGGGTACATGTGGAAGGTGGTTTGCCTCTCGGTAGCCAGCGCCCTGAGCAGCTTGGTGTCGGCCCTGCTGAGGAGGGTGGCCGATGGTATGGCTAGGGCCTTGTGCCCTGCCGAGAGCATGGCCCAGCAGTCGGAGCAGCCCTCGGTGATGTAGAGCGGCTCGCCTTGTTGGAGCATGGCCGTTACGGGCAGGTTGTAGATGGAGCATCGTGCGCCGTAGGGAAACCTGAAGCGCGGCACGTTGCGGAGGTTGCCGTCCTCCTTGTTGAAGTCGAGGTTTCGGTTCTGCATGCCAATCAGCTTTCCGTTGGCGTCGTAATAGGGAATTTGCAGCCAATGGGTTTGCAGCCTGTCGGTCCATGAGGTGAGGCGGCACCATCGCACGACGGCTGGGCTGAGCCTTCGCTCGTCGAATAGGAAGCGGCGTGCCTCTTGGGAGAGCCAGGGGTGCTCGAAGAAGGGCTCGTAGCGTGTGGCGTCGAATGTGGGCGGTTGGCTCTCGGCGGCCTGCGTGGTGGGCTTCCACTCGTTGAGGATGACGTTGTGGCTGTTGGCGAGCCATCGGCAGGCGTCGGGGAACGATTTGCCGAGGTGTCGCATCACGAGGTCGATGGTGCCGCCGTGTGCGTCGCATGCGAAGCATCGGTAGGTGTTGGAGCGCGTGTTGAACGACAGGCTGGCGTGGTGGTCGTCGTGGAAGGGGCAGAGGCTCTTGTGCCGAGAGACGTGCAGTCCGATGCGCTGGGCCACTCCCTCTATGGGGAGTTGGCGGAGCCGGGTTATTTCGAAATGGTCCATGGTGGTTGTCGTTGTTGTGGTTGATGAAAGTGGGCGATGCGCCCTCCCCCCAACGTGAGGGGTTGGCACATCGCGCCCACCCGTTAGGCTTTGCCCGTGAGATACTCAGGGGTCTTGGTGTAGAGTCCGGTCTGGGTGGAGTGGACGATGAACTTGCGGAACACCCATTTGTATATCTGATTCTTCGTGCCCTCTTTTGTCTTGCCGAGCGAGATGCGGAGGGCCTCCAGCTGGGCCTCGTTGAACGCGTCGGGCAGATCGTCGAGCAGGTTCTTCGGTCCGCGTCGGCCCGCCTCGCTTAGGCTGCTCTCGTCCTGCCCGAGCATGTCGGCAAAGACCTGCATCTTCGACCAGATGTCGTGGTAGACGAGCCATTCCACGAGCGAGGCCATGGGCTTGGTCCACGTTTGGTTGTTGAGCGCCCAGAGGATGCATCCGGCCTTCCATGCCGATACGAGGGCGCGCTTGGATATGTCCCACAGGGTGTCGTCGTCGGCGAGGTCGGCGAGCGAGGCCATGTCGGCGGCGAGCTGGTCGATGAGCCGGTTGAGCTGCTTGATGGTGAACTGGCCCTTGCAGATGGCGAGTCGCGCGAGGAACTCGTCGAGCTTCAGGTAGAACTCGTTGCCATACTTTCCTTGGCGCGGTATGCGTCCGTCGCGCCCCTGCCGGGGCTTGTAGGAGAACACCATGCGTCCGAAGGTGCCGTTGAAGAGCTCGTTCTTGTAGAACTTGCGTGCGGCGAATGGCGTTGACGAGATGGTGATGTTGGCGCGCAGCACGGGGTTGCCCGTCACGCCGTCGGCCGTGGCCCTGAGCGCCCCCGCCCGCTGGCGGTCGTAGAGGTTGCGCATCATCTGCGATATTTGCCGGTGGCCTCCGCACACACGGTCGGCCATCTCCACCTCGGGCATGTTGAGGTATTGTGTGCGCTGTCCGAGCTTCTCGCATCCCATGGCGTTCTGTATGAAGGCCGCGTTGGTTACGTCGGCAGGGGGGAACCAGAACGCCACGTCGGGCCGTGCGGGTTTCTCCTTGTTGGCCGATTTGGTTTTCATCATCTTCTGCCACTCCACGAGCTTGGCCAGCTCCTCGTCGTCGTGGGTGCGGAAGTCGCGGCAGAGGGCTTCCACGATGCTCGACAGTTGGCCCTTTCCGGCGCCACTATCTGCCACAAGATTGGCCATCATTCCGCTCATTTCCTTCCACGAGAGGTCGGGATACATAAATTGTGCGCCACTTATGTGTGCGCCAAGGATAGGAAAAAGCATGGGAACGATGGGCTGGTGCATGTCTTTTGAGACTTGCGAGAGCAAAAGTGCCACGCTTTCGAGTCCGCGACCGAGGTTTGGCATCTTCGGAGCGGTGGTTTTACTGATGTCGTATTTCATATTCTTCTTGTCGTTAAATGATTAAACAATTGATAATGAGCCTTTTAGAGGAAGTGGGGGTGTTGGGAATCTTCCAATTCCAGTTCTTCCAATTAGTTTTCAAGGGTGTGCGTTTTGCTTCTTTATATATCTAACTATCTAATAATTAGTTAGTTAGATAGTCTATAGAGAGGGGGTTGGAATGTGCATGCCCTTATTGGAATATGGAAGATTTGGAATATTGGAAGATTCGTATTATCCAGATTGGCGTAAACTTAGCTCTGCTCATTCCTCTCCGAGGCCATAGGCGAAGCCGCTTGCCACCTGCGTGAGCTCCTCGGCAGCCCTGCGGCAGAACTCAGCGAAGGTGAGCCGCTCGTTGAACTGCGGTCGGCAGAAGGTGGGGTAGAGCGTTCCGTCGGGCTTGCGATTGATGTTGATGTAGCTTCCCACGTAAACGTGCGGGTTGCGCATGGCGAGGGCCCGTCGCATCCTGTCGGCGTCGTTCTCGATGAAGAGGAAGTGGTCCTCGGCATCGCGCGTGAGCGCCCCGTCGAGGTAGCGTCCGATGCCGAGGCGCCCAGGCTGGCGTGTGAGGAGCTTGAGGTCGACGCCCGGCTCGGTGTTGGGGTAGACCTGCTGGCGCTGGCGGTAGCCGCTGGCCAATGGTGAATTACTTGAGAGCATCTCCTTGACGATGTCTCCTACGAGGCGAGGCTCTTGGTTGCGCTCAGAGCCTGCTCCTGAAATATTATTTTTTTGCATATTGCTCGGACAGGCAGGGATAGTTTGTCTGTTCTGTCCTCGGCAATGGGGAAAAGAGTGCTTGGCTTGTAAGCGATTTTTGGGAATTTGCTTACATCACAAGGCTATCATAAAAAATAAAAGCTGAAACGCTCTGTATATCAAGAGCCTTCCAGCTAAAAATAATATCAAAAAAAATGTTTCTGCTTACAAAAACGCTTACACATGGTGTAAATCGCTTACATGCTATACGCCTTTCGTCGAGCGCATATTTCCAAGGTAAACCTCATATAATGCTGAGTCGCTTACATCTTCATTGTCTGTGTTCCGATCATTTCGTGTGGGCAAGGGGTTGCTTATGTCAAGAATAATGAGTGAGAGTTTGATCCTATCCTTAGAGGTCTCGTCAAGGCGCGTTCGGTCCGAGTTAGGCGTTTTGCCAAATTGCGTTTTTGCCAATGAAGTGGCAGAGCATCTGGTTTGTTTCTCCACATAGCTTTGTTCGAGAAGCTTTTGGAGCAGAATGGTCAATATGGTGGTGCTTGCAATCCAAGTGATATTGCAATGCCTTGGCGCTCCTTCAAAAAAAGTGTCAAGATCGTCGGGGTTCGTATTTGGGTCTATCCATTTCCATTCGGTCCATTTTTTGTATAATATATCGACCCTGCTCCTTTGTTTCTGCAGCAAATGGTTGTTGCCGTGTTTGTAGTATTTTATGGTCAAAGGCTTATTGTTGCTTGTTTCGGCCTTCTTTTGTTGCTTTACCTTTCTGTGGGTGTTGCTTCCGGCTGTAGGAGCCGAAGGCATTATGAAGGTGCTGCCTGAAATGTTCCCAAAAAACTGCTGACAGCCGTAGTTGTGTTGCTCCTTGATGTATGTAGGCTTTCGACTGTTGGTGGGCAGCAAGTCGCCTGTTTCTTGATCAATTTGTTTCATCATCTTTTTGTGTTAAAAATTTGGGGTGGTTTACATCGCCCATAAACTGGTTGCAATTTGCGTTGTGTTGTTCCGCGATGTATACCTGTGGCCTGCTCTTTATGCCAAGTTTCTCATATAGCTCATCAATATAGAAAGTATATTTGCCTCCATGGTCGTTGTTGTATTTGTTCAGTACAAGAAGGTTCTCCTTAATAGTGTGTTCACTTGCATTTTTAGAAAAATCCACAAAGTACTGGAATACCTCTTCCACGGCTTCTTCTCCCTCCTTGTTTTGCTCGATGAGGGTCAGCTCACATGTAAGCAAATTGGTCTTTGTCCCCTCCATCCATCGCTCCTCCTCCTTATGTGCTGCGGCTTGCAGCATGGGGAAGAACAGCGGGTGATCGTTCCAACGGGCAAATATGCTTTGCGTGGCGGCTTGCCAGTCGAACTTGGCATGGCGTTTTTTCACGGCACAGATAATGGCTGCCGCCATCATGCTGACAAGTATGGCGTCGTTAACACCCTCGGCCTCATCTTCCAAGTCGTCCAGCTCGTCGTCTATGCCCTCCACGACGTTTGGCAGCTCAAGAAGCAGCCTGGCGAGCCGTTCTGCCGCCAGAAACACTTCTACCTGCGACAACCCCGTCAGCCCGTCTTCGTGCTTTTGCCTTAGAAACTCATGGAACAAGACGTATACGTCGTTCCGCAACAACTTACGCCGCTCCTGCCTTATCTGCCCTTTTTCCAGATGCACTATAATATCGCTCATGCTGCGTCCTCCTTTTTCTCGATGTCCTCCGACATGTGCTTTATGCTGTTGAGCAATTCCACAACTGCGGCCTCTGCCTTTGCCATATCCTCACTTTCTGCCTTCGAGCCATCTTTCTTCTTGCCTTTGAACAGCATCTCCAACCACGAGTCGTCCAAATTATGATGTACGATTTTATCAGTACTGTCATCTTCTGGCTCAACAAAACATTTGAACACGGCACCTTCCTTCGTGACGAGCTCAACGGGCTCTTTTGTAGCGCGTGCCAGCGTGACGAGATTCTTCATGAATGTTGTGGTTTTATCCACATTTAATGCCGTCTTTTTATCCTCTGGCATAACGGTGAACTTATGCTTGTATTTTGCCTTCTTTGCTTCAAGGGCCAATTGCAACAACGAGGGCATGAGCGAATTGTCATAAAAATCCTTGTCTTTCAGTTTCTCCACACTTTGCATTATCTCGTCATACGTCATCTCCTCTGATGAAGAAAACCGCAAGGATTGTGCGTGTTTCTGTTGTTCCTGCCATGCCTTGAAAAGGTCTGCTGGGTAGTACTCGGGCAGAATCTCCGCTGAGTAGCAATGGTCATTGAAGAGCGTCCTGGTTATTATGTCTTCCATGATTTGCGCTACCCTTTTTGGCGCGCTGAAAGCCTTGCGGCGATTTTGTATTGCCACGGTGCGTATGTCCTTGCGGTTGTCGATGATGACAAAGAGCGATGGCTCGTCCTTCACCACGCTCTGCTCAAACTTGCTTTCAAGAGGAATGTCGATAGAGTTGGCAAATTGCATTACAATGATTCTGGGGTTGCACTTTAAATGATATACGCGATGATTGAATATCTTGGCATAGTGAAAGCCGTTTTTCTTTTGTTCGTCAGAAGGAACGCCCTCGCCGAACGTGATGCTGTTGTCTTGTGAGAAGAGCGCAGACAAGTGCTCTTGCCTGTCCTCCCAATCGTAAGGAGCCAGCTCTTCATTGTATCTTATGTAGTAGGTAGCGAAACGTGCCATGTAAAGTGGGCTTGTAGTTGTTAATAATGAGGTTTTTGTTTCAATTCAATTGCTTGTAATGGAGCTTGCTCCATTTGCAGGCTTGTGCCTGTTTCCTACAAAGGTAATACTTTTTGGGGGAATTCGGGGCTGATGGACCGTAAAGAATATGGAAATGTTTTTGATTGTGGTACTTTTGTACGGAAATCTTTTGAAATCCACCCTTTTTTTAATACCTTTCAACAGTTTTGTAGCTATTTTAGTACAAAAATACCACAAATGTAGCTAATTGTGGTACTTTTGTACGGGATAATGAAAAGTCTCTTTCTCCGATGTATGGTTATTCGCCTTTTCCGAATTTTTTCCTTTTATTTCATCTTCAATGTCCGCAGATATTCCTTCTGCTCGGGCGAGATTCTGTAGCTCTCGATGGCTTTCTGGATGCCTTCAGTTTGCACTATCTTTCCATAGGCACTCCTGGTGTCAGTTTGGCTTGGAAAGCAGCATACTGCTTATCCTGCATGGCGAACAGTCTTTCTTGAAGTGAAGTCATAAATTCTTTGTTTTATAATGCAACATAGAAGGAGCAATCGCCTCTTTATTCCATCCTGCCATATTTCATCTCCACGCCCTCCTTGTCATACTGCTTGCGCTTGCCGGTGGGCGGTTCGGTCAGCGTGATGCGAACCACGGCCTTCGTGAATGAAGAGGCATGGCGCAAGAACGAGAATGCCTCGTCGTTCGACCGCTTAGTCAAGGGAGCACTCCTTACTGTAGAGGGCTACTTCAAGCCTGAGGAATGGCAGAATGCAGAAGGTGTCAAGCATAGCCGAGTAATACTCGTGGCAACCAAGTTCTATGAAGCAGAAGAGAAGGAGGAATCTCCAGTATCTCAGAGAACTAAGACCAAGAAGGATAAGTAAATCCTTCTCTTTATAACGAGCGGCCTTCGGGTCGCTTTTTTGTTACTTTTGAGTTCTTCCTTCCTTGCAAAAAGGTTAAAAAGAATGCAAAAATCAGATTTTCTTCAAGCTAATTGATGGATTTTGAAAAGGAATGAGTATTTTTGCATTTATAAATATAAGCGGAATATAATATAACGCTATGTTATTAGTCTAACTTATATTGTGGTATAAATTAAAATAGCTAATTATGATTGATTATTACGAATATTCTATACCGGAATTGGTAAAACTTCTTGGTGCAAGATTCAAGGATTACCGTCTGCGTAGCAATATGACGCAGAAAGAGGTATCTGAACAATCGGGTATTACAATCACTACCATTCATAAGTTTGAGAATGGTACATCGGGCAATGTGTCGCTCGGCACCTTTCTTTTGCTGCTGAAGGCAATCGGTCTGATAGATGCACTTGACGAACTGATGCCGGATTTACCGCCATCTGCATACCTCTTGAAGGAAGAAAAGAAAGTTCAACGAATTAGACATAAGAAGTCATGATAGCAAGTTCTTTGAAAATAATGCTTTGGGACAAGGAAATCGGTCGCTTGTCCTGGGATGCAAGGAGAGGTGTTTCGTTTTTCGAGTATAATCCAGCTTTCCTTGGCGGAAGACTTGATCCGTTCCCACTTGTGGCTTCTGTCAAGTCACCTGCCAGCCGACGTCCTATCATGGGTGACAGGGAAACAAAGCTTTACCGCAAACTGCCTCCTTTTCTCGCAGACTCTTTGCCTGACGCTTGGGGTAACCAGGTGTTTGAGTGTTGGCGCATACAAAATGGCATTCGCAATCAGGAAATTACACCTCTTGAAATTCTGTCGTTTATAGGTAAGCGAGGTATGGGGGCTTTGGAGTTTATACCCGAATCATCTGGCATCAGAAAGTCGGAAAAGCTGAATATGAAGGCATTGGCAGATCTGGCCCAGAGAATATTCGTTGAGCGTGAGAATGTAAGACTGATGCCTGACGAATCGCTGACCATGCAGTCGTTGATAGCTGTCGGAACATCGGCAGGTGGTCGCCAACCTAAGGCTATCATAGCGATAAATCCGGAAACGGGAGAAATCAGAAGCGGACAGATTGCCGGTCACAAGGGCTTTGATTATTGCATACTGAAGTTTGGCGATCCTGAACGCTCGTCAGCAGAATTGGAAATGGCTTACTATAAAATGGCCATGGCTGCAGGTATAAACATGATGCCTTGCAAGATTATAGAGGTGGAAGGTCAGAAGCATTTCATTACACATCGTTTTGATCGTGATGAAGAACGCAAATTGCACATGCAGACATTGGCAGCTCTATATCCTGATGCCGACAGCTATGAAACGTTGCTGATGGTTTGTCGCAAGATGCGCCTACCGGAAAGCACGCAGGAAGAAGTCTTTCGCAGAATGGTATTCAATATTCTTGCCAACAATACTGATGATCACAACAAGAACTTCTCGTTCCTGATGGATGAAAGCGGTCAATGGCAACTTTCTCCGGCATACGATATGACTTATATCTTCAATGTCGGTGGTTTCCTTCCTGAGAAGATGCATTGTCTGATGATGCAGGGTAAACTTCAAGGTCAGACTCTTGAAGATGCTTTGGCTCTTGGCAAAGATAACGGTATCAGAAAGGCAGAAACCGTCATAGGTGAAGTTGCTTCTGCCATTCGCCAATTCAGACTCTTTGCAGAAGAATGCGAAGTTAGTCAGCGTTGGATAGGTGCTGTAGAAACCACCCTTAACAATCATCTGGCAGAGTGGGGATTGTTAGAACAAAGAAAGAATGTTTCGTTCAGAATTGGTGATGCTATTTTTGAGAATGTGCGTGTAGAAAAGGCGTACTAGGGTAACTATCACCTTTTATGTGAAGTGGAAGGAAAAGAACGCAAATTCGTGATTACCAACAAGAAAGAAGAATATGCATTGATTGATAAAGTAGGTATTGATAATTTAACTGACAAACAATTGTGTTCGATGGTCGAAACCTTCTTTGTAAGGTAACAGACTTCGGATTTTTTTAGTAATAATTGCCATTTTTGTGTCGAAATATTCATATTGGATATCCGCATACAAAAATGGCAATTATTGTTTGATTCCACTAAAACTTATATTTTTTTATTGCTGTCCATCGCTCTACAAATGCTGCCGCTGAATTGCTCAACGCTAAAATCAAGCAATTCAGAGCACAATTGAGAAGTATTATTGACAGAAAGTTCTTCCTTTTTTGGCTCACTATAATTTATGCGTAGCCACACACTTTTGCAGGTGATCCAGAAGAACCGGTATTATTTCATCCTGCCATATTTCATCTCCACGCCTTCCTTGTCATACTGCTTGCGCTTGCCGGTGGGCGGTTCGGTCAGCGTGATGCGCACCACGGCCGTGCGCCCCAAGGAGCGGGCTACGCTCGGCTCGAAGGCGGCCATGTGATGGGGTAGGAAGCGTTGGCAAATCAGGCGGAGGGCATGGGTCTTCTCTGCCTCGTTGGTCACCACCTCGGCCCGTCCGAACGCCACGGCCGACTTGTATTGCAGGGTGAAGCTGCCGTCCTTCGGGCCCACCGTAGGCGCGCAACGGGTTACGGCGGAGAGGCACACCTCGGGATGGGCCTTGATGGCCTCCAGCTTCTTGCCCTCCAAGGCGCCATGGAAATACCAGTTGGCGTCGTCGTCGGATGCGAGCGAAAGAGGTAAGCCGTAGGGGCGCCCGTTGTGGTCGATAAAGCTAACGGTTATGTAGGGGGCCTTGTGCATTACCTCCAATGCCCACCCGCTATCCATGGCTCTCGATTCCTTTTTTATTTTTGTCATGATATTTACTGTTTTTTATCCTTTGTACTTAAACACCTTGACCATATCCTTGTCGCCTCCCACGAGCTGGCTGCATTGGTTCAGCATGCCCGTGTCGGCAAAGCCGCATTTCTGCATGACCCTCCCCGATGCGGGGTTGCCCGTGAAATGGTCGGCCCAGATGTTTTCGAAACGCTTCACGCGGATGCAATGGTCGAGCATCAGCCTCAGAGCCTCTGTGCAGATGCCTTGGTTCCAATAGGGCTTTCCTATCCAGTAGCCCACCTCGCAGTCGTTCTTGCCGATGGGGATGTTGCTGGTGGCTTGGGTGTAGTAGCCGATGCAGCCGATGGCCTCGCCCGTTGCTTTCAACACAATGGCCCACGTGGTGTGGTTATGGAAGAATGTGCGTATGACCTCCCTGCTTTCCTCAACCGACTTATGTGCCGGCCATCCCGCGCGAGGCCCCACGTCGGGGTCGGAGGCATACTTGTAGAGTGCCTCCGCATCCGATTCCTGCCAATGGCGTAGTAAAAATCTTTCGGTTTCCATCTGTGTGTTTTGTCTGTTTGTTTCGTTATCTATAATCTGCCATTATTGGCAGTTGTGTTGGATAATCCAACAAGCCATACGCTATAATTCTCTTAGGATATGCTTGATGGCGGCAACGGGGTGGTACAAAATCATTCTCGGCCCCGCCCAGCGCATCACTTCGCGCATGCGCTCCCGCATCTGGGGGCGATAGCAATGGATGGGACACTTCTTGCAAGTGGGCTTGTTCTCGCCATGCTTGCAGCGTTCCAGTCTTGCCGTGGCATACTGTAGCAACTCTTGGCACCCAGGGCACAGGTCCTTATGGCCCTCCTTCTTTCGGCAATAGAGCCGTACCATCTGCTCCACCACCTGCTGTTCTTCCTTTATCCTGCTCATTTGTTATTCCTCTTTTTTCTCTTTTTCCTCTTTTTCTTCTTTTTCCGAATATTCCCTCATCATCTTCGCGGCAAGGGGCGCGTACCAGGTCTTTACCTCCTCTTGGGTAGGCGTGTGGCCGCCAGGGAAATGGAAGGCGTGGCGGTAATGTTCCAGGAAGAGCGGGCAGAAGTGGGCCAGCGTGTCGCGGTCGCCAAACAGTCCCCACACGCGTTCCTTATAATAAGGTGTGCAGCCATCAAACTGCACGGCCTCGAGCTCCGCAAACTCCGCAATCAGGGCCTCGTTGATCACCAGCCGCTGGTTGCCGTCTCTTCGTGGCGCCTTATACTCATGCTCGCCGATGCGCTCCTTCAGAAACTCTGTCATCTTGAAGTAAGGATTGCCAAGCAGGGCCGGAACGCCCACCACAGGCGCCAGCATCTGGGCGAGAAACGCTCCGCAACTGTTGCCGACAAGCAGGTCGGGGTGCTCCTTGTAGACAAGGGAGCGAATGGCCTTCAGGGCCTCCTTGGGATGGAGTGGGAGGTCGGGAGTGAGCACCATGGCCCTTCCCTCGAAAGCCTCTTTCAAGGCCAGCGCCATCGGGCAACTGCCTGTGGCGAAGAAACCGTGTAGGAATAGTATTTTCTTCATGTATTCAAAGTTAGTGCAAATCGAGTGCCGCCTGTCTTATCCGAGGATAATGTGTTACATTGTTACATTGTTACATGTTACATGTTACAATAAGGTGGTTCCACATGTCGCATGGGTCGGCCTGCAGCCTACGGCGATGGCCCTTGGGGTCTAAGAACACGATACTCGGCGAAGCCCCACCGGCAGAAGGGGTGATAGCTCTCGAAATGTTGGATGACCCACACAAAACAAAAGTCCTCCGTCGCTCCTCGCTTGTGGGCAAGGGGTGGCGGAGGGCCTTATGGTGTGATGCTTATAATCGGGGATTTTTACTTGTTCTTCAGGGCGTTGAGGCTCTCCTGAATGGCGGCAATCTTCTCCTCGGCGTCGCTCTGCTTCTTGCGCTCGCGCTCCACCACGGCCTCGGGAGCGTGGGCCACGAAGTTGTCGTTAGAGAGCTTCTTCTTCACACCCGTCAGGAAGCCCTGCAGGTGCTCCAAGTCCTTCTCGAGCTTGGCTATCTCGGCATCCACGTCGATGAGGTCGCCCACAGGAACGGCAAACTCGTCGGTGTCGACCATGAAGGCGCTGGCGTCGGCGGCCTTGCTCTCCACCGTGGTGAAAGCCTTGAGGTTGGCCATCTTCACGATGATGTCGGCAAAGGCGGCGTAGCTGTTGGTGCCCACGACCTGCAGCTCGAGCTCCTTCTTCGGAGCGATCTGCTTCTGGCTGCGAACCGATCTCACGCCAGCCACGATGAGCTTCACGTTCTCCACGGCGGCGCACAACTTCTCGTCGTCGCTGGTGGGCTCGCCAATATGGAGCTGTGAGGTCATGATGCTCTCGCCCTCCTTACGCTCGCCAAGGTGCTGCCACAGCTCCTCGGTGATGAACGGCATGAACGGATGGAGCATCTGGAGCAAGGTCTCGAAGAAGTGGAGCGTAGCCTCGTAGGTGGCCTTGTCGATGGGCTGCGCCTGGCCGTCGATGTAGGCGGGCTTCACCATCTCCAGGTACCATGCGGAGAACTCGTCCCAGAAGAGGCGGTAAACGGTCATCAGCGCCTCAGAGATGCGGTAGGTCTTAAACTGTTCGTCGAGCGTCTTGGCCGTCTCCTTCAGTTTGGCGGCAAACCACTCCACGGCTGTCTTGGCTGTGGCGGGCTGCTCGATGGCGGCCGTCTTCCAGCCTTCCACCAGTCGGAACGCGTTCCAGATCTTGTTGTTGAAGTTGCGGCCCTGCTCGCAGAGCGTCTCGTCGAACAGGATGTCGTTGCCGGCAGGGGCGGCGAGCATCATGCCCATGCGCACGCCATCGGCGCCATACTTGTCGATGAGCTCCAGGGGGTCGGGCGAGTTGCCAAGACTCTTCGACATCTTGCGTCCCAGCTTGTCGCGCACGATACCTGTGAAGTAAACATGGCGGAACGGCATCTTGCCGCGATACTCATAGCCGGCCATGATCATGCGGGCCACCCAGAAGAAGATGATGTCGGGACCCGTCACCAGGTCGGAGGTGGGATAATAGTAGTTGATCTCCTCGTTGTTGGGGTCGAGGATGCCGTTGAACAGCGAGATAGGCCAAAGCCAGCTTGAGAACCACGTGTCGAGGCAGTCGGACTCCTGCTCCAGATCGGCGGCGGTCAGCGCAGGGTTCTTCTCCTGTGCCATGGCCTGGGCCTCCTCGGCCGTCTCGGCCACCACGAAGTCGCGCTTGCCGTCGGTCGTAGCGAAGTAGTAGGCCGGGATGCGGTGGCCCCACCACAGCTGGCGCGAGATGCACCAGTCCTTGATGTTCTCAAGCCAATAGCGATACGTGTTCTTGTATTTCTTGGGGTAAAACTCCACCTCGTCGCTCATCACAGGGTCGAGGGCGATGTCGGCAAAGTGCTGCATCTTCAGGAACCACTGGGTGGAGAGCTTCGGCTCGATGGGCACATTGGTGCGCTCGGAGAAGCCCACCTTGTTGTCGTAGTCTTCCACCTTCTCCATCAGTTGGGCCTGCTCAAGGTCGATGGCGATCTGCTTGCGCACATCCATGCGGTCCTGGCCCACATATAAGCCGGCGGCCTCAGAGAGCGTGCCGTTGTCGTTGAAGATGTCGATGGTCTCCAGGTTGTGCTTCAGGCCCAGCATGTGGTCGTTGACGTCGTGGGCGGGAGTAACCTTCAGGCAACCCGTACCAAACTGGATGTCGACGTATGAGTCTTCGATGACGGGGATGCAACGGTTCACCAACGGCACGATGACGCGCTTGCCCTTGAGCCATGTGTTCTTCACATCCTCAGGGTTGATGCACATGGCCGAGTCGCCCATGATGGTCTCAGGGCGTGTGGTGGCCACCACGGCGTAGTAGCCCTTGCTGTCCTGGTGCATCACGTTGCCCTCGTCGAGGCGCTTCACGGAAGCCTGGTCCTCAGGAGCCACGTAGTATTTGAGGTAGTAGAGCTTGGAGTGCTCCTCCTTGTAAACCACCTCCTCGTCGGAGAGCGCCGTCTTGGCCTGCGGGTCCCAGTTCACCATGCGCACGCCACGGTAGATGTAACCCTTGCGGTACAGGTCTACGAAGACGTGGATGACGCTCTTGGAACGAATGTCGTCCATGGTGAACGATGTGCGGTCCCAGTCGCATGAGCAACCCAGGTGGCGAAGCTGCTTGAGGATGATGCCGCCGTGCTCGCGCGTCCAGTCCCAGGCGTGCTCCAGAAACTGCTCGCGGGTGAGGTCGGTCTTCTTGATGCCTTGCTCGGCCAGGCGGCCTACCACCTTCGCCTCCGTGGCGATGGAGGCGTGGTCGGTGCCGGGCACCCAACAAGCGTTCTTGCCCTCCATGCGGGCGCGGCGCACCAGGATGTCCTGCAACGTGTTGTTCAGCATGTGGCCCATGTGAAGCACACCCGTTACGTTGGGTGGGGGAATAACCACCGTGTAGGGCTCGCGGCCATCGGGTTTAGAACTGAAGAGCTTGTTGTCAAGCCAGTACTGGTACCATTTAGACTCCACTACCTTGGGGTCGTACTTACTTGCTAATTCCATGTGATTTTATCGTTCTTTTATACCTTATTATCTAATAAAACGATGCAAAATTAATACTTTTCCACCTAAAACCATTATCTTTGCACCAAATTAATTGGTTTTTATGCATACGAGAGAAGAAAAGCTTCAGGCTTTCGGACGGTTGCTGGATGTGCAGGACCGTTTGCGAAAAGATTGTCCATGGGATAGGAAACAAACTTTTGAAAGCTTGCGCCCTTACTCCATAGAGGAGGTCTTTGAGTTGGCCGACGCCTTGGCGTGTGGCAACCTGGAGGAGGTGAAGAAGGAGTTGGGCGACCTCATGGAGCATGTTGTTTTCTATTCCATGCTGGGTGAGGAGGAAGGCCGTTTCGACGTGGCCGACGTTTGCGACACCCAAAGCGACAAGCTGATGTTCCGGCACGACTTCATCGACTGGGGACCCGACACGACGATGGCGGGATGCCCGGCATGGACGGTGTCGAGCTCCGAACTGGTCATCAACGACCGAGGACAGGTGGTCTACGCCGACGAGCAGAACGCCAACACACCCAACCCCACAACGGCAACGCAGGTGGAGAGCACGTGGGAACAGCGAAAGCAACGGGAGCGACATGGAAACAAGTCGGTGCTCTCGGGAGTGCCTGCCTCGTTGCCCTCGCTCATCAAGGCGTATCGCATACAAGACAAGGCCCGCAACGTGGGCTTCGACTGGCAGAAGAAGGAGGATGTGTGGCTCAAGGTGCGCGAGGAGCTCGATGAGTTTGAGGCCGAACTGAGAAAGGGCGACCAAGAGCGCTCGGCCAAGGAGCTGGGCGATTTCCTCTTCAGCATCATCAACGCGGCACGGCTCTACCACCTGAACCCCGACAACGCGCTGGAAAGCACAAACCAAAAGTTCATCAGACGGTTCGGCTATGTGGAGCGGAAAACGAAGGAGATGGGCAGAGAAATGAAGGATATGACCCTCGCCGAGCTCGATGCGCTGTGGGACGAGGCGAAAGCGAAAGAAAACAAATAATTGCGAATTATGAAAAAATTGACATTTGCGTTTGTCCTGCTGGCCATGGCCTCATGGTGTGTCACAGGATGCCAATCGAAGGGCCAAAAGGCCCAAGGCGAGGATTCCACGCTGATGGTGGGCGACACGGTTGCCGACAGCACGGTGTATGGCGTGTGTGGCGAAGGAACGGCCATGCACACCGTGGAACTGATTACCGATGCGGGCGACTCGGTTACCTATATCATCCAGGAAGATGAGGAGGGTAGGTCGTGCGTGCAGGGCGGATTGCTCGTGGGCGACCGCCTGGCAGTCATTGGAGCTACCGATCGCGATGGGGAACGCGTGGCCACGAAGGTCATCAACCTCACCACGCTCCAGGGAAAATGGACCAGCCTCGACAAGAACTTTGAGATCTTGGAGGGAGGGCTCATCAAGTCGAATGTAACGGCAGAGTCGAATCCCTGGACGGAGTGGAAAATCCTGAACGGACAGCTCCTGCTCAACCGCGACACGTTCGACATCGACCAGCTGAGCGCCGACTCGCTCTATCTCGAGAACCACGACGGCATCTTCGTTTACAAACGTGTCAAGAAAGACGCGTAGACATCTCATTTGTGCATGGAACCGTTTAAGATTCATATTCTCGGGTGTGGAAGCGCCTTGCCCACGCTGAAGCACCACACCTCATCGCAGGTCGTGGAGGTGAGGGGCAAACTCATGATGGTGGATTGTGGCGAGGGAACACAGGTGCAACTGCGGAAATCGCGCATTGGATTCACACGCATACAGTCGGTTTTCATCTCACACCTCCATGGCGACCATTGCTTCGGGCTCATGGGTCTGATCTCCACCTTCGGCATGTTGGGACGCACCAGTCCGCTCCACGTGTACGCCCCAGGAGAGCTCGGACCGATGCTGAAGGCCCAGATGGAAATGTTCTGTCAGGGACTGGAATACGAGGTGGTGTTTCATGCCGTCGACACAACAAAATGCCAGGTGGTGTATGAGGATAAGAGTCTGACGGTTAGTAGCATACCGCTCGACCATCGCATCGCTTGCTGTGGCTATCTTTTCCGGGAGAAACCCACGCTGCCGCATATCAAGCGCGACATGATCGACTTCTACCACATTCCGGTTTGCTACATCAACAACATCAAGAATGGCGCCGATTGGACCACAGAGGAGGGCGACGTTATTCCCAACGCGCGCCTGACAACACCGGCCGAGAAGGCGCGCGCCTATGCCTATTGCAGCGACACGCGCTACATGCCCGCCTTGCATCGGATGGTGGAGGGCGTCGACGTGCTCTACCACGAGTCGACCTACGACACGCCCAACGAGGGACGCGCCCGGCTCTATTACCATTCCACGGCGCGCCAGGCCGCTATGGTGGCACGCGACGCGCATGTGGGCAAACTGGTGCTCGGCCATTACAGCTCACGCTATGAGGATGAGAAGGTGCTGCTCATAGAAGCGAAAAAGGTGTTCTCCAACACCCTCTTGGGACAGGAGGGGCAGGTCATACGCCTCTGATGGCGCGTGTTTCCCGATTTATTGTGCACGCATGGTTAATTTATCTTAACGAAGTGACAAAAGATTAGCGCTCGGCGTTTTTTTTCTTCGAAATACTATATCTTTGCATAGGAGAGATGGCATATTGTTGTTACGCCTCGCAAGGTGGGGCTAAGGGCGTGTGGCATCTTGTATCGAAAAGAACAAAAGGAGAGGCGCCTGGCGAAAGAAGGGCGCAAAGACCATTATAGATTACGCGTATGATTAAAAGAATACTTTTTGTTTCATTTCTCGCCTTGTCCATGGGCGTGCTGCCGCAAACCGCAAAGGCAGCGTCGGCCATCGAGATCATCGACAACGAGACGCAGCAGGTGGGCATTTCCATCAGCAGCGAGGGTGTGTTGCATGTCACGGGGGCCTCTGGGCAGACGCTCTACATTTACAACGTTACGGGCGTCAGAGTGATGAGTGTGAAGGTCGATGGAGCTGATAAGAATTACAATCTCAATCTGCCGAAAGGATGTTATATCGTAAAGGTTGGCAAAACCGTTCGGAAAATCTCCATTCGATAATAACGGGCTGGAACGTGTTTCTGGCCCTTAGGGGATTGGCTTTCGTTGCGTTGGCATGCTTAGTGGCCAGTTGCTCGGAAAGAAGCAATCCCTACAAAGACCTTGCTTTGAGCGATTACGACTCGCTCAGGGTAGGCTATTATGTCGTTCGGTCACATAAGGTTTATGCCGAGATCGAACAGCTCATGCTTGCAGACAAGGTGGTTTGCCAAGCTGACCGATTCATCAGAAATTATTATCACGACAAAGGCCGGTTCGTTTGGATCGGCCGTTTTGGCGTGGACCAACGCGCCGACAGCTTGCTGGACCACATCGGAAAGGTGGAGGCCATGGGCTTCTCGCCCAAGAGGTTTCGCGTGGAGGAAATTGCGGCCGACCTGCAAAGGATGCGCACGCTCCAATTCGACGGGCACGACAACCAGGCCAGCAAGGTGTTGGGCCGATTGGAATACAACCTGACGCGGGCCTATCTGCGCTATGTGGTGGGGCAACGCTTTGGATTCGTCAACCCGAGAACGGTCTACAACCGTCTCGACCCACATGATGGCGACACCATCCGGGTGTCCTACCGCACGTTGTATGACGTGAAGACGGAGAGCCCCGACAACCATTTCTACCAGATGGCGTTTCAGAAGGTGCGTAGCGATAGCGTAGGGGCGTTTATGGATGAGGTGGAACCGAGCAACCCCTTGTACCACAGGTTGAAACACATGCTCCATGGCGACTCGGCGCACTTGTATGGCCGCCAACTTATCATGGTCAACATGGAGCGATGTAGGTGGCGATTGTCCGACGAGCCTTATCTGCATAAGCGATATGTCATGGTGAACATTCCGTCGTTCCACCTCGTGGCAAAGGACGAGGAGGAAACGCTTACGATGCGTATGGTGTGTGGCAGCCTGAAAACGAAGACGCCATTGCTGGTGAGCGCCCTGAAGCGCGTGGATGTCAACCCGCAATGGATCGTGCCAAAGAGCATCGTGAAGAGCAGCATCGTGCATCATGCGGGGAGCGCACCCTGGTTCGCCTCCCACAGATATTTTATCCGAGAACGGCGCACGGGAAAGGTGGTTCAGGTGGAACGCGTAAGCCGCGACATGTTGCTTAGTGGCGAATACATGGTGGTGCAGGAGGGAGGCGCCGGCAACTCGTTGGGAAGAATCATCTTCCGTTTCGACAACAATCTCTCCATCTATCTGCACGACACGCCCAACCGTACCGTGTTCGGAAGGGACGAACGCGACATCAGTCATGGGTGCGTTCGACTGGAAAAGCCATTCCAACTGGCGAGATTCTTGCTCAAGGAGCAGAGCCCCGAGATGTTCGAGAAGATCAACTATTCCATCAACGCAGACGTGTCGGTATTGGGAAAGGACCGCCAGTTGCTTACCGAACAGCAGCAGGAGGTGCTCGATACGCTCAACAAAAAGATGTTGGTGGGGCAGGTGAGGATTAAACCCCAGGTGCCTGTCTTCGTCTTATATTATACGTTGTATCCCCACGATGGGGGAGGATGGGACACATTTCGCGACGTGTATGGCTTCGACGCGCCCATTTGGCAACGAATCAGTTCATTCATGTAGAACATTGCGGCATAACCCGTGGAAGAGTATAGCGAAGAGAAAATCATCAGTATGCTGAGGAACCCGAAAACGCAACGTGAGGCTTTTTCGGTGATTGTCCGCACATATAGCGAACCTTTGTATTGGAAGATTCGCCATATCGTGCTGACCCATGAGGATGCCGACGATGTGTTGCAAAACTCCCTGATGAAGGCTTGGACCCATTTGGGTGCGTTCCAGGGAAAGGCGAAACTCTCCACATGGCTCTATCGCATAGCCATCAACGAGGCGCTCGACCTAATCAGAAAGCAAAGGAACGAACAACAGGTGAGCACAGAAGAGCACCCAACGGTGGCGGCACAACTTATGGCCGACGAGTATTTTGATGGCGACGCCACAGCTGCCCAACTGCAACAGGCCATTGCCTCGCTGCCCGATGTGCAACGAACGGTCTTTACCTTGCGCTATTACGATGAGATGAAATATTCGGAGATGAGCAAGGTGCTCGATACCACAGAGGGGGCGCTCAAGGCAAGCTATCACCATGCGGTGAAAAAGATAGAGGAATTCTTCCATAGCCATGATTGAGCCATTACGGCAAGGAAATGAATAATTTATGGAGTAATTTAAACTTTTTCGGTTTGTAAACGTCATATAGATAAAAGCAGTAATATGGAAAAGGAAGAGAAATATATAGAAGCTACATTTGGGCGGAAGGCGCCTTTCAAGGTGCCCGACGGGTATTTCGACAACTTTACCGCCCGCATGATGGACAGTCTGCCTGCAGCCGACAATGGGCAGACGGCCGTCATCTGCAATATCAAGCCTTCGTTTTGGAGGCGTTATCGCAAGGTTGTGGCTACCGCGGCAGCAAGCGTTTGCATCGGATTGGTAGGACTGGGCGCTTATCTCCACCACGAGACGAGTGACACGGGGGAGAAGCACGTGGCAGAGGCGGAGGTCCCCGTCACATCTTCCTACTCTTCGGCCGACGCGCTGGCCGACTACGCTATGCTCGACTCAAACGACATGTACGCATACATGGCCGACATTAAGTAACATACGACAAGAGGTGAAAATGAAACAGATAGTTAGACGATTGATATTCATTATGGTGGTGGCCCTTGTGGCTTTGCAGACGCAAGCGCAAGAAAGGCCCAAAAAGTTCGACCCAGCACGCTTTGAGGCCGACTTGGAACAGTTCATCACCACGGAAGCTGGCCTGAACCCATATCAGGCTGCAAAGTTCTTCCCCCTCTATCGGGAAATGCAAAAGAAGCAACGCATGTTGTTCAACAAGATGCGCTATTACCAGCATGTCGATACGCGCGACAATAAGGCCGCCGCAAAAGCCATCAGGGAGTGCGACCTCGTCGACTTGGAGATGAAGGAACTGCAACTTGAATACCACAAGAAGTTCTGCAAGGTATTGCCAGCAGGTGTTGTGCTCAAGATTATACGAGCCGATGAGAAATTCCATCGCCAAGCCTTCCAAAGAATGATGAGGCGCGGCAGGCGATAAACAAGCCGTGAATATCCTTGCAAACAAGGATGGAACTAACATTGGGGCCTAACAGGTAAAAATATTTCCGTGTCAATACTTGATCGTGTAACGAGTCGGGTGTTGGCACGGAAAATTGTTTTATGACCAGAATTCATCCCTGCTGATGATAATAAATCAATTATAGAAATACAGCAAGGTCAAATAGTAATAGTTACCTTCTTTTTGTTATGGTCTAACCTAAATAGGGTGGGCTTAGGGTAATTAGCGTTATTGTTGTTGCGTTTTTGGGCTTATATGTTGTGTCGTGTTTTTGTTCAAACCAGCGAGCGAAAATCCCTTTTTTGCGCGTTCGCGGCTGGCCAAACGGAGCTGCGCGTTGCGATAGGCCATGTATCGCGTTGCGAAAGATGCCCATCCTCGCCTCGATCGGGCGTCTTTCGTCGTGCGGTTAGGCATGTTCCGGGGTGCGAAACATGCCTAACCGCAACGTGTAACGTGGAATGTAGGGGATTGAAGGTGCGCTTGCTGATGTAAGGCGTTGAATAGTAGGTGGTTATGTAAATGCGCTGAGATTCGCGTGTTTGCACCAAACATCCTTGCTGTTGAAAACAAACGTGTAGTTTTGGGGGAGGCGTGTCGTAATCTTTCGGTGGCGTTCGCAGAGGAGCATCCTCCTTTCATTCTCTTTTCATCCTCCTTTCATCCTCCTTTGGCTTGCTTTTGATCATCCTTTTATCTTCCTTTCATCCTCCTTTGGCTTGCTTTTGATCATCCTTTCGGCCTTTTCTCTCTTTCTTTTTCCTTTTGCACGCTCTTTTTTCTCCTTTTCATCCTT
>NZ_JAXVAE010000110.1:0-17001 GCF_037460745.1 Hallella sp.
CAAACTTAGAGTTAATTCGTTCAATTCGTTGTTGCCGCGTCTGAGCGTAAATACTCACGTGTGTCCTTTATCACTCCAAATGTCGGATGAGCCAAAAATGAATTTGTAGGCGCAAACTGGCCGAAGGTAACGCAAAT
Organism: Hallella sp.; assembly: GCF_037460745.1. NCBI lineage: Bacteria > Pseudomonadati > Bacteroidota > Bacteroidia > Bacteroidales > Prevotellaceae > Hallella > Hallella sp. The sequence goes on from NZ_JAXVAE010000110.1 coordinate 138, forward strand.
AGTTGTACCTTTGCAAAACGAAACGCCTAAACAGAGAACAATACATATAACAACCTAATAAATAACGACTCATGAGAAGACTTTTTCTTTTGTCGGCTGCAACTCTGCTGTCGGCTGCTATGTCGGCACAGACCGTGGCACGTATGGGCAACCTGAAGCCTGAACAGAAGTCGATGGCCATCAGTCTGAAACTCACTGGCGAGCTCTCGACGGATCGCAGCGGCGACTATCGGCAAATGCGCGACCTGTGTTTCCAAGTGCGCACCATCGACCTCGGCGAGGCGCAAAGCACGGAAATACCCAAGAACGCGTTCCACTCGCGCCATCAGATCGAGAACATCACCCTGCCAAAGGTTCTGAAAACCATTGGAACGCAGGCCTTCTTCGCTTGCGATAAGTTGCAGGGCATCACCATCCCGGCCACGGTGGAGAACATCGGCGCCGCCGCTTTCTCGGGATGTAAGAGCATCAGCCAACTCACCATCGAGGGCACGCCCACCATCGGCGAGTATGCCTTTGCACGACTGGCGGGACTGAAAACGGTGACGGTGCTGTCGAAGGTGCCACCCAAGGCTGCCATAACGGCGTTCGACGGTGTGGAGCCGGGAAGCGTGAAGCTCATCGTACCGAAGGGTAGCGAGAAGGCGTATAGGAAGGCTGCCGGATGGAGCCGCTTCTACACGGCGCAGAAATGGGCTTGGGAGGTGAGCGACCCCACACAGTGCCTGGCGCCCATGCCGCAGGAGATGAGCCTGATAAAAAGGGCCAAGGCGCTCAACGTGAAGACGGCGTGGAACGTGTATGCGAAGCAGGGCGATGGCGAGAAGCTGGCCAACGAGGTGGAGCAGGCGCGCAACATGCTCAGCGAACGCATCGGAAACATTGTGAACAGTCGTCAGCGCGGCATTGAGATGGTGCTCTCTCTCGACCCCACACTCAACGACGACGAGGCATACACGATCGATGTGGATGCCAACGGGGTGAGCATCAAGGGTAAGACGGCGCGTGGCGTGTTTTGGGGGCTGATGACGCTCGACCAGATATTGCTGGGATCGGGTACGAAGCCTTGTGTGGACGCCATTCCGCACCTCACCATCAAGGACGCGCCGCGTACGCATGTGCGTGAGCTGATGGTGGACCCCGCCCGCACATTCATCCCCCTGGAGGAACTGAAGGCGTTTATCCCAGAGATGGCGCGCTACAAGCTCAACGCTCTGCACCTGCACCTGGTGGACGACCAGGCATGGCGCATCGAGATCAAGAAATACCCGCAACTCACGGAGCAGGCGTCGTCGCGCTGGGGACAGGACGACATACAGATGCCTTACAAGGGCTATTACACGCAGGAGCAGATGCGCGACCTCGTGAAGTATGCCGCACGATATCACGTGGAGATTGTTCCCGAGATTGAGATGCCGGGACATGAGGTGGCAGCCATCAGCGTGTTCCCTGAGCTGACGTGCCACCAGCGACAGGTGCCCATCCGCACCACATGCGGCGTGTCGAACGAGTTGCTCTGCCCAGGCAATGAGTTTACCTACGAGTTCCTCGGCAATGTGTTTAAGGAGATTGCCGATATCTTCCCGTCGAAATACATCCACCTCGGTGGCGACGAGGCGGGCAACCCGGCGCTCAACTGCTGGACCGACTGCCCGAAGTGTCAGGCGCTGAAGAAGAAACTGGGCATCACCACGACCGACCGGTCAGACAACTGGCAGTTGCAGGGATACCTCTTCGACCGTGTCATCGAACTGCTGCGCGACACGTATCACAAGACGCCCATGTTCTGGTATGAGACCGATTTCAAGAAGATTCAGCCGGGATGCGTCACCTTCGCATGGCGACACGGACTGACCAACAAGGCGCTGGAGGCTGCGGTGGAAAACAACGCGCGCATCATGCTCTGCCCCGGAGAGCACTGCTACTTCGACTATCCCATGGCCAACGGCGACATGCCGGAGGTGAACTGGGGTATGCCCACCACTACGCTCAAGGCTACCTACAGCCTCGACCCTGCCTGGGGACACGACAAGAAGTTTGAGCAGAACAACCTGTTTGGTGTGGCAGGAACGCTGTGGAGCGAGTGCATCACTTCGCCTGAGCGCATCTACTACCAAGCCTACCCACGCGCCATCGCATTGGCTGAGGCAGGATGGAGCCAACAGGAGAACCGTTCGTGGGAGTCGTTCATCAAGCGTCTGGGGGCGCTGGCCAACGACATGATGCGCCGTGGCATAACGTTCTCTATGGAATACTAATCGATCGATAGGATTTTGCCTCATGGATTCCATGTGGCGTAAGGATGAATCCCTAATCGGTCATTAGATAAGCTCCTCATCGTCTTCCTATTTCGGCCTAATGACCGATTGGGGTTTAACAGCCGATTGGGGGTAACAGAAAGCCCTTTGTTGCAAGGTCATGGATGCAACAAAGGGCTTTTTCAGCTCTATACTGTAAGGAGCAGGTGGGACGGAATGGACCTATAAAACGGATAAGCGCAGGCCCAAGGAGCCGGGGCACCAAGGACAGGGAGCGGCGTTAGGGCGCAACCAACTTTTCGGTAAGGATCAACCGATGGTCCTTGCCTATGGTGGTAGCAAACACATAAAGGCTGCCACCATCCTTGAGCTTCAGCCTTCGGCGAAGGGCATCGGCCGTAAGGGGAAAATGGCGGACGGCGATGTTGGCCTGGCTCACGCCTTGGAACGCCTGGCGCAAATCGCGCTTGTTCATCGAGGTGATGCGAAGGATGCGAAACTGGCGACCGGGGAAATGGGGCACGGCGCCATTCGAAAGATACAGGTGGGCGTCGGAACCGATCTGGGAAACGCCAAACGCCACCGCTATCTCACGGAAACATCCCGCTTTCATGATGCTGCTATTGGGTACAAGCAGGACGCTCGGAGTGGGATCGGGCGAATGTGTAGGGAGCGAAACGTTGTGGAACTCCTCATCTGGCATGACTCTTGAGGCGTCAGCAGGGCGGCCTGAAACGATTCCTGGAGCGCACGAAGCATCATCGGAGGGACGCAGAGCATCATCAGAAGCTCGCAAAGCGCCTTCCAAGGGGCGTGAAGCGCCGGAAACACAATAAGTGAACATCTGCCCGTCATTGACACAAAACACGCACAGAGGGCGTTTTTCGTGCGTCAAAACGAGAAGAAGTTCCTTGCACTCGTTGGAAACCGACACGACGTGCACCTCTGAGACGTTTTTAAGCTTGCGTACGGCCTCGTGCCAGTCGAGCATGGGTGAGAGCTTAATCACCACAATATCGGCCCGCAGAAGCAAAGTATCGCACAATCCAACGACATCGGGGGTGCAGTCCTCCATTCCAAAGACCTTGCGGCCATAGGTGTCGCGGCGGGCTGGATCGAGGTAAATAAGGGTCAGGGGGTGCGCATCGCCTGTCTTTCGTTCGGGTACCAATGGCATCGTTTGCAGGTACGCTACACCATCGCCAACATGAATTTCCACATGGTCGAGTCCCAGTTGTTGAAAGTTATGTTGGGCAATCGGGCACAACGTTTCGTTGCGTTCCACATAGACCGCATGGGCAAAGGCACGCGCCATCCATGAGAAATCGACTCCGAAACCGCCCGTGAGGTCGACCAAGAGACCATGTTCAGCCGCATCAGCGCCAACCAGGCGGGAGGCCAACGAAGCCTTATAGATGGCGGTTGGCTCGCTTGAACACTGCTCCATATTAAGGTGGGGCGGGTATTCCAAACCATCGCATGCAGCCCAAGAGGGCAACTTGCGGCGTGCTGTCTGCCATCCGCTGATCTGGGCCAATGCCCAAGGCATATCCACATCTGGGTTCTTGTCGCCTAAGAATGCAAGGCGATTGACGTCGTCTTCTCTATGCAATTGGACAAATTGGAGGGTTGCTTCGTTCTTCATGCTGCTTTGAATGCTTGGTGAGGCTCCCTATCGGCTTAGGCGCCACACGCTATTTGTTTGCAAAGGTAGGAAAAACTATTCAGATGGACCAACAAAAAGCAAGCAGGCTTGCCCTACGTAGGGTCTTTGCCAAGGTGCCATTCGTCTCGACAACGGATATCAATAAGCATACGTGGTGGCATTGCCCCGGCCAAGAGCATGGGGAAACGACAAAAAACGGCTAAACAAAAAAACGCCCACAGGCGAAAAGAAATTCACCTGTGAGCGTATCGTGTGTGATGGAAAGATCGGATTAGTCGGCGAGCTTAGCCTTGATGTACTCGCGGTTCAGGCGAGCGATGTTGGCGATAGACTCGTTCTTCGGGCACTCAGCCTCACAAGCGCGAGTGTTGGTGCAGTTACCGAAGCCCAGCTCCTCCATCTTGGCAATCATGTTCTTGGCGCGACGTGCAGCCTCGGGACGACCCTGGGGCAGCAGAGCAAACTGGCTGACCTTGCTTGAAACGAACAGCATAGCTGAACCGTTCTTACAAGCGGCTACGCAAGCACCGCAACCGATACATGTAGCGCAGTCCATTGCCTCATCGGCATCGTCCTTGGAAATCAGGATGGCGTTAGCGTCCTGAGCCTGACCCGTGCGAACAGAGGTGTAACCACCAGCAGCGATGATCTTATCGAAAGCTGAACGGTCAACCATGCAGTCCTTGATGACAGGGAAGGCAGCCGAACGCCAAGGCTCAACAGTGATAACGTCGCCGTCGTGGAAACGACGCATGTAGAGCTGGCAAGTAGTGGCTCCCTGAGCGGGACCGTGGGGGTTACCGTTGATGTAGAGCGAGCACATGCCGCAGATACCCTCGCGACAGTCGTGGTCGAAGACGAACGGCTCCTTGTCCTGCTCGATGAGCTGCTCGTTGAGAATGTCGAGCATCTCCAGGAATGAAGTATCACCGGGGATGTCCTTCATCTCAAAGGTGTCGAAATGGCCTTCGGCAGTAGGGCCGTTCTGGCGCCACACCTTAAGTGTGAATGATATATTCTGATCCATTTGAATTGTTCTGAAGTTAAATAATGTTTCTGCTTTTCCTCGCGTCTCCTTATATAAGAAGACAAGGGGTGACTACGACTTATAGTTACGGGTCTGAACCTTAATATACTCGTAGTTGAGCGGCTCCTTGTGCAAGACAGGGGCTGTATCGTCGTCCTTCTGGTACTCCCAGCAAGCAACATACATGAACTCCTCGTCATTACGCTTAGCCTCGCCTTCCTCGGTCTGGCTCTCCTCACGGAAATGACCACCGCAGCTCTCGTTGCGCTCAAGGGCATCGTAAGCGATCAGCTCACCCATGAGGATGAAGTCGCGCAAGTGGATAGCCTTGTCGAGCTCAACGTTCAAGCCCTCCTTAGAGCCAGGAATGCGAACGCAGGTGTCGAACTGCTCACGAACCTCCTTCAGCTTCTTAAGAGCAGACTTCAAGCCTTCGGCGTTACGAGCCATACCCACCTGGTTCCACAGAATCTTATAAAGCTCCTTGTGGATAGTGTCGACGCTCACGAGCTTGCTCTTGTCGGCCTGCTTGTGCTGGATGTCGTAGATGCGATCCATCTCGGCCTGTACCTTCTTCTCAGCCTCCTCAAACTCGGGCAGGTTGGTGGTGAAGCGAGGAACAGTGATCTGGTCGGCCAGGTAGTTCTGCATGGTGTAAGGAATCACGAAGTAACCATCGCTCAGACCCTGCATCAAAGCAGAGGCTCCCAGACGGTTGGCACCGTGGTCGGAGAAGTTGCACTCACCAAGGGCGAACAGACCCTTGACGCTGGTCTGCAACTCATAGTCGACCCAAAGACCACCCATCGTGTAGTGGATAGCGGGGAAGATCATCATCGGGTTATCGTGAGGATCAACGTCGGTAATCTCCTGATACATGTCGAAGAGGTTGCCATAACGCTCGTCAACACGCTTGCGGCCAAGGCGCTGGAAAGCGTCTGAGAAGTCGAGGAACACAGCCAAACCGGTGTTGTTCACACCGAAGCCATGGTCGGTACGCTCCTTAGCGGCACGTGAGGCCACGTCACGGGGAACAAGGTTACCGAAGGCGGGATAGCGGCGCTCCAAGTAGTAGTCGCGATCCTCCTCGGGAATGTCGCGGCCCTTGATCTCACCACGCTGCAGGCGCTTAGCGTCCTCAAGCTTCTTGGGAACCCAAATACGACCGTCGTTACGCAGAGACTCAGACATAAGGGTCAACTTAGACTGCTTGTCGCCATGGACGGGGATACAGGTGGGGTGAATCTGAACGAAGCAAGGGTTAGCAAAGTAAGCACCCTTACGGTATGCCTGGATAGCAGCTGTGCAGTTGCAACCCATAGCGTTGGTAGAAAGGAAGTAAGCATTGCCATAACCACCGGTAGCCAAGCAAACGGCGTGAGCTGCATAGCGCTCGAGCTTACCGCTGACAAGGTCCTTGGCGATGACGCCACGGCAACGACCATCGATGATCACAACATCCTCAACCTCTGTACGAGTGTGGAGCTCCACGGTGCCATTGTTCACCTCTTTCATCAATGAGCTGTAGGCGCCGAGCAGCAACTGCTGACCGGTCTGGCCCTTGGCGTAGAACGTACGGCTCACCTGCACGCCACCGAACGAACGGTTGGCAAGCATGCCACCATACTCACGGGCGAAAGGAACACCCTGAGCGACACACTGGTCGATGATGGAGGCGCTCACCTCTGCCAAACGATACACGTTGGCCTCGCGGGCACGGTAGTCACCACCCTTGATCGTGTCGTAGAACAGACGGTACACAGCGTCGCCATCGTTCTGGTAGTTCTTGGCGGCGTTGATGCCACCCTGAGCGGCGATAGAGTGTGCACGACGGGGACTGTCCTGGATGCAGAAGTTGATAACATGGAAACCCATCTCGCCGAGAGAGGCGGCGGCGCTGGCACCTGCCAGACCGGTACCTACGACGATGATGTCGAGCTTACGTTTGTTAGCCGGGTTAACCAGCTTTTGGTGGGCTTTATAGTTGGTCCATTTCTCGGCCAAGGGGCCCGCTGGAATCTTAGAATCTATTTGTGACATAATGATTTGAATTTATTATTAACACATACTTGGAGCGAAGCCAAGCCAGAAGCTCAGCACGAGAATGGCAAACACGCCCAGGAGAACGGTGACGTAAACAACGCCAATGGTCTGCCAACGCTTCAACCAAATCTTACCGCTCCAGCCCAGGGTCTGCATAGATGACCAGAAACCGTGAGTCAGGTGGAACCACAGGGCGGCAATCCAAACAAGGTAAAGCACAGAGTAGACCGGGCAAGAGAACACCTCCTTGATCCAGCCAAAGCCATCAGCGGCGCCAATGGCGTTCTGCGCACCCGTGAACTCAGCGAGCATCATGTGTGCCCAGAAGTTGTAAAGGTGAAGAAGAAGACCGACGGCGATGATGATGCCGAGCACCAACATGTTCTGAGAGGCCCAAGACACCTCTGGACGACGGTTAGAAACTGCGTAGCGCTGATCACCACGAGCACGGCGGTTCTGAGCCGTGAGGATGAAAGCATACACGATGTGGCAGCAGGCAAGGAATGCCAAGCCAAGCGTGCCGACAACTGCATACCAGTTTGCACCCAAGAACTCGCAGACGGCGTTGTATGCGTCTCCAGAGAAGAACGCAGCAACATTCATCGCACAGTGGAAGGTAAGGAAGAGAACGAGGCAGATGCCAGTGAGCGACATCACCACTTTCCTACCAATTGGAGAATTGATTAACCACATAAATGATTGATTTTTAATTATTTGAATGTTAGATTTAATTCCAATCTGATTAGATTTTATAGGACCATCCCTAAGGGTTGGGGGGTCCTCCGAGGCACGCCATACCTTATATTAGGTATTCGAGAGCCTCTTAATGAGTGCAAAAATACTATATTTTAATGATTAATCAAAGTAAAACGAATAAAAAATCGAATTTATTTCTTACTTTTGCCGAAAAGACTAAAACATGGATTTTAAATACGATGTGATAGTGATTGGTGGAGGCCACGCAGGCTGCGAAGCGGCGTGCGCGTCGGCAAACATCGGAGCAAGGACGCTGCTCGTCACCATGGACATGAACAAGATTGCGCAAATGAGTTGCAACCCTGCCGTGGGAGGCATTGCCAAAGGTCAAATTGTGAGGGAGATCGACGCCCTTGGCGGACAGATGGCCCTCGTCACCGACGCCACCGCTATCCAATTCAGGATGCTCAACAAAGGCAAAGGACCGGCCGTGTGGTCGCCCCGCGCCCAGTGTGACAGAGAAAAGTTTATATGGGAATGGCGACGCGTCATCGACCGCACACCGAACCTCGACATCTGGCAAGACCAAGCCGAGGAGCTCATAGTGGAGAACGGACAGGCCGTCGGTGTGAAGACGATATGGGGCGTGGAGATACGCGCCAAGGCTGTCGTCATCACCGCAGGCACATTCCTCAATGGACTGATGCACATCGGGAACCACAAAGTTCCGGGTGGCAGGTGCGCAGAACCTGCAACCTACCACCTTACGGAAAGCATCACCCGATGGGGCATTAGGTCCGAACGGATGAAAACCGGAACGCCCGTGCGCCTCGACAAGCGCTCCATCCACTTTGAGGACACGGAAGTGCAGTCTGGCGACGAGGGCAACCAGCAGTTCTCATACATGGCTCCCCACCGACGGCTCAAGCAACTCCCGTGCTGGACATGCTACACCAACAGCCGCGTGCACGACATCCTCAAGGCCGACATTGCCAACTCCCCACTCTACAACGGACAGATACAATCGACAGGCCCACGTTATTGTCCGTCGATCGAAACCAAACTTGTCACCTTCCCCGACCGCGACCAACACCCGCTGTTCATCGAGCCCGAGGGTGAGGACACGAACGAGATTTACCTCAACGGCTTTTCATCGTCTATGCCCATGGAGACGCAACTGCGCGCCCTCCATGAGATACCAGCGCTTAGGGAAGCAAAAATCTATCGACCGGGCTACGCCATCGAATACGACTACTTTGACCCCACGCAACTCAACCACTCGCTGGAATCGAAGGTGATCGAAGGCTTATACTTCGCCGGGCAAGTCAACGGAACCACAGGTTACGAAGAGGCCGGAGGCCAAGGACTGGTGACAGGCGTCAACGCCGCGTTGAAATGTGCGGGCAGCGAACCGCTCGTCATGGGACGCGACGAGAGTTACATCGGCGTGCTCATCGACGACCTAACGACCAAGGGCGTTGACGAGCCCTATCGCATGTTCACCTCTCGCGCCGAGTATCGCATCCTTCTCCGACAGGACGACGCCGACGCGCGACTGACCGAGAAGGCATACCAACTCGGCCTGGCCAAGCGAGAGCGACTGGACTGGTGGTTGGAGAAGAAAGAGAACATCAGGAAGATCATCGAGTTCTGCGACCAAACCTCCGTAAAGCCCAAAGACATCAATAGCGCTTTGGAGGCCATCGGCACCACCCCACTCCGCATGGGATGCAAAATATCCGACCTTATTGGACGACCGCAGGTGAGCATCAAGCAACTGGCAGAAATCATCCCAGAACTAAAGGAAGCCCTTGATACGCCACAGAACCGAAAGGAAGAAATTGCCGAAGCAGCCGAGATACGCATCAAGTACAAAGGTTACATCGAACGAGAGAAAATCGTTGCCGACAAGATGCACCGCTTGGAAGATATCCGCATCAAAGGAAGGTTCAAATACAGCGAGCTCCATGAGATTTCCACGGAAGGCCGGCAGAAACTGGAGCACATCGATCCCGACACATTGGGGCAGGCAAGTCGCATTCCCGGCGTTTCCCCAAGCGATATCAACGTGATGCTTGTGCTACTTGGGCGCTAAATGTTTCACGTGAAACACGGATACGGATAAACCACTAAGAATTAAACAATTAGACATAAAGTAAAACGTTAAACATGAACAATCAAATCCTATTAAACAACTTGCGTTGCATCCCTGATTGGCCGATCAAAGGCGTTAATTTCCGCGATGTGACGACACTGTTTAAGAGTGCAGAGTGCATTAGAATCATTACGGATGAGCTCTACGATCTTTATAAGGACAAAGGCATCACGAAGATCGTGGGCATTGAGAGCCGCGGTTTTGTGATGAGTTCGGCCGCAGCCATTCGTTTGGGCGCAGGAATCGTGCTTTGCCGCAAACCAGGCAAGTTGCCTTGCGAGACCATCCAGATGAGTTACGCCAAGGAGTACGGCATCGACACCATCGAGATTCACAAGGATTCGATCACCGAAGACGACGTGATTCTTCTCCACGACGACCTTTTAGCCACGGGCGGCACGATGAAAGCGGCATGCGATTTGGTTCGCAAGTTCCATCCCAAAAAGGTTTATTGCAACTTCATCATTGAACTTCAGTCGGAGTTTCCGAATGCTCGCGACATCTTCGACGATGACATCGAAGTGACAAGCCTCCTTAAGTTCTAAGATCTTCCCAGAGATTTCGCAAGACACATCCGGTCGAGCCCGAATAACTGAAACCATCTTTTTGATTCGGGAAAAACACATTCCATATCACAACTGGGCAACGCCCACCATATTCCCCAGGCACATTCCCATAACAAGGAACATGCCTGGGGATTTTGTTTGCGCACAAACGATTGGTTGGACCCATTGGAGAAAATCATAGACAAAGAGCTACAACAATCAGAATCGCACCATCAACGCCATTCCTATAAAGGAAAAGGAGCCAATCCATACCCATCACATGGAATGGTCATACTCGCTGGTGCAACATAACAAAACAAGCCGAGCGGAAATGCGACACACCGTTAAAAGAACGTTTTCCACAAGAGAAACGCCAAAAACACATCTGATACATTCGGAGAATCAAAACCTTTGGGATGCGCTTAGCGGAACTATCGGCATCATTTAGGCCATCTCTCCAATCTTACCAAGCAACGCCTTTTATCACCAACCAATATCTTTCGTTTTTATAAGAGCGCACACAACTGCAACGCTTACATGCGGACACCATAGCGATGCGCTCGCCTCATAGGTCCCAAAAGGCTCAGACAACAAAAAGAGAAATAGCGACGAAACGTTTATCTCTTACGAAAACGCTCTTGACGCCCATAGAATTGGGGCAGCGTACAGGATGAGCACTCTATAGCCAACGACAAAGAAGCATATGGAACATTTCGCCTAAGAAAGACAGGTAAGAGTTTCTTGAAAGAGAAGGGTAAAATGTTGGCGCATGAATAAGAGGCAATGGCAAACCAACAACGCTTTTACTTGAAAAGAAGAAAAGGAACGAACGCTTCAAAAATAAAAGCTTTGAATTATTGGCAAGCCCCCATATTTTTCTTAAATTTGCAATGCGATTTCCTCAGGAAAAAGGAAAGAACAGGCAAGCGAAAACAAGCATTGGGAAAACGGCGAGTGGCGCAATCCAAAAGGCGAAAGTACCACACACGACGTGGCCATACGTCATCCTAAGTAACAAACTATCCATATTGAGGATTTACGATGCTCCTACAAAAAAGTTGCGATAAACCAAAGAAGGATTAAAACAGCTCCTATGAAAGGACAGTTAAATACCGGAGAAGGATTTACGGCTTGGCTGTGAAGGTTAAGCGCAGCACCCGAGAAGCATCGTAGCCTCGCCCGAGAAGCGCCAAGGTTGAACTGGCGAAAGGTCTACGGAATTCTATCCAGAGGTTAGGGGAAGCCAGGGCTGAAGCACACCTAATACGGATAGAGCACACCACAAAGGCTGTCCGAAAGCCTACGTATCACAAACATAGGGCACACCTCTCGCAAGCGCAGGTCTAAGAGGAGGCAAAACCAAAGAGCACCTCTCGCAAGCGCTGGTCTAAGAGAAGGCAAAACAAGCGGTCTCAGAAGGCAAGCGAAGGGTTCCAAGGACATTCCGTTGACACATGAAAAAGTATTGGCGGTCACTCCAAAGAACACAAGCGGCGGCACAGGAAGCACTAACAAGTGTAACGCATCATTTGAATAGGGGTAGAAAGCCTTCCTCATCGCCCTGGCAAGCGCCCTGGCCTTTGTGCCTGAAACTCCTACCCGCACCACAGTAAAGCACACGCCAAAAGGTTTAACTGCAACCTTATGAGGCAGTTAACAAGTGAGATAAAGAAGGCAAAGGTTGATATGTTTCACGTGAAACAAGAACACCCGAAACACCAATAGATAAAGGGGAAACGAAGATGACAAAAGAAGAAAACGAAGCTCGATTGGCATACCTCAAGAACATCGTGTTGAACATGCCACAGAAACCGGGCAGCTACCAGTATTACGACAAGCGTAGGGAACCGGGAGAGAACCCGGACCCTACACATATCATATACGTAGGAAAGGCCAAGCACCTCAAAAACCGTGTGTCGAGCTACTTCCACAAGGAGGTGGACCGATACAAGACGAAGGTGCTTGTGTCGAAGATCCAAGACATCACCTACACGGTTGTAAACACCGAAGAGGATGCCTTGCTGCTCGAGAACGCCCTTATCAAACGCTATAATCCACGTTACAATGTGTTGCTAAAGGATGGCAAGACCTACCCAAGCATCTGTGTCACAAACGAGTTTTTCCCCCGCATTTTCAAGACGCGTACCATCAACAAAAAGACTGGCACATACTTCGGTCCCTACCCCCATATCACGGCCATGTACAACGTGCTCGACCTCATCAACAAGGTGTTCAAACCCCGCCGTTGCCACCAGCCCATCACACGCGAGGGAGTGGCCCTTGGACGCTACAAGACCTGTCTCGAATACCACCTCCACAACTGCGAAGGATGCTGCATAGGCAAGCAATCGTGGGACGAATATCAGGAGAACATACGCGAAGCCAAGGAGGTTCTCAAGGGCAACACACGCGAACTGTCGCAACATCTCTATGAGGAGATGATGGCGGCAGCCAAAGACCTGAGGTTTGAGGAAGCCAACGCCCTGAAAATACGCTATCAACTGTTGCAGGAATTCGTGGCGAAGAGTGAGGTGGTAAGCCACACCATCAACGACGTGGACGTGTTTACCATCATCGACGACGACCATCGTAACAATGCGTATATCAACTACATACACGTCAAGAACGGCACCATCAACCAGAGTTTCACCTACGAATATCGACGAAAGCTCGACGAGAGCGACGAGGACCTGCTGATGCTCGCCATCCCCGAGATTCGTGAGCGTTTCGCATCGAAAGCCAAAGAGGTCATCGTTCCCTTCGAGATGGAGTGGCAACTGCCTGATGCAGCGTTCTTTGTGCCACAACGAGGCGACAAAAAGCACCTCCTGGAACTCTCTGAGATGAATGGCAAACAGTATAAGTTCGACCGCCTGAAACAGGCCGAAAAGCTCAACCCCGAGCAGAAGCAAACACGCCTGATGAAGGAGTTGCAGACCAAGTTGGGCTTGGACAAATTACCCTATCAGATAGAATGCTTCGACAACTCCAACATCTCAGGCACCGACGCCGTGGCGGGATGCATCGTCTACAAGGGCATGAATCCCTCACGCAAGGACTACCGCAAATACAACATCAAGACCGTAGTGGGGCCCGACGACTACGCCTCCATGCAGGAGGTGGTACGCCGCCGTTACACACGCATGCAAGCCGAGGGCACCCCCCTGCCCGACCTCATCATTACCGATGGTGGACGAGGGCAAATGGAGGTGGTGCGCGAAGTGGTTGAAGACGAGCTCCACCTTCACATTCCGATAGCCGGACTGGCCAAAGACGACCGCCACCGCACCAACGAACTGCTCTTCGGTTTCCCTCCCGTGGTGGTGGGATTAAAGCCCGACAGCGAACTGTTCCGTGTCCTCACGCAAATCCAGGATGAGGTACACCGCTACGCCATCACCTTCCACCGCGACAAGCGGTCCAAGCACGCGCTCCACTCCGAGCTTGATGACATCACCGGTATAGGCCCCAAAACGCGCGACGCATTGCTCAAAGCGTTCAGGAGCGTGAAACGCATCAAGGGTGCAACTCTCGAGCAACTTGCTACCGCCATTGGGCCCTCGAAGGCCAACACCGTGTATCGTCACTTTCAGAAACCCACAAACGCCCCTCAAGGGAAGGAGTAACCCTGAAGCAAACCCCCTACGTCGAGAAGCCATAACACAATAAATAAAACATAATAACCTACAAAATATAACATCCACATGAGAGTAGTCATCCAACGAGTGAGCCAGGCATCGGTATCGATCGACGGCAAAGTGAAGTCAAGCATCAATCAAGGTTTCATGATTCTTCTTGGCGTAGGCAACAACGACGGTCCTGAAGACATCCAGTGGCTCGTACGTAAGATAGTGGCGCTACGCATCTTCGACAATGCCGATGGCGTTATGAACCTCAGTATCAAGGACATAGACGGCGAGATACTGGTCGTATCACAGTTCACCCTCATGGCCAGCTGCAAGAAGGGCAACCGCCCGAGCTGGTTGAACGCTGCGCCCCACTCCATCTCAATACCGCTCTATGAGCAATTCTGCAAAGAACTGTCCGACGCACTCGGCAAGCCTGTAGGCACGGGCGAATTTGGCGCAATGATGGATGTCAGCCTTGTCAACAACGGTCCAACCACCATCTGCCTCGACACCAAAAACAAGGAATAAGACAAAGGTATTCGAATATTCCGACGTGAAGAACCATACAATATCTTCACGTCGGAAACACAGAAACACAATAAGTGGTCTAACCACGCACCACAAGCCATGTGTTAAACAAGTAGCCTACGTCAACTATTTTTGCCAAAAAGTTGGTGCACGATTTCGGGCCAACCAGAACAAGAAAGAAGCTAAAATGTCAATAAGCCTTACCTAAGACGAGCTGCTCCGTTGCGGAACATGCCTTCTCGAGATGCCGTTTGGCATGTTTCGAAAGACGGAAAGCCATGTTTCGAAGAACGATCGGCCATGTTTCGCAACACGAAACATGCCTAACGGCAATGCTAAACGAAAAAAAATAAGGTCACAAGAATGATAAAAGAAGGTAACTAACTGGCAGTTAGCTTATTACAGAAACGCGACGAGAATCACGTATTTGGCCAAAATATTTCCGTCGTGGAAAAGAAATGTGTAGTTCTTGGTATAGATTGTTGGCATATTTCAACAAGCTCCTGAAAACCACTTCAAACGTATAGCAAGAGTTATAGCCATCCAAAAGCCCCAAAGGGCGAAATAAACGCGCGTGGGGCTGCCAACGCTCCTTAACGTACAAGCGCAAGCCAACGCACAAAAAGGGCGCACAGAGCGAAAATGCCAGGGCGGACACGATAAAATGACAAATACGCCTAAACTCGATTCATCTCAAGAGGAATATTATCCAACCATAACACTCATCTACTACAAAAAAGCAGGAAGAGGAGTGGTTTTGTTGCAGGAAAATACGTAAATTTGCAAATATGACAATCGAAGAAGCACAACAAAGCGTTGACCGCTGGGTGAAAACCTACGGCGTGCGCTATTTCTCGGAACTCACCAACATGGCCGTCCTCACCGAGGAGGTAGGCGAATTGGCTCGCGTCATGGCTCGCAAGTATGGCGACCAAAGTTTCAAGGCGGGCGAACGCGACAACCTTAGCGAGGAGATGGCCGACATCCTGTGGGTGCTCTGCTGCCTGGCCAACCAAACGGGCGTGAACCTCACGGAGGCGTTCCGCCAGAGCATCGAGAAGAAAACACGGCGCGACGCTGAGCGCCACCGCAACAACCTCAAGTTGCAGCAAGGATGAAGCATCAGCAACTATCTATGTATCAACCATATAAAAAGACATCATACCAACTATGGGAATCATCAAGGAAAACGTGTCGAAAGACATAAAGGCTCAGAAAGCAGCCCAAATCGAGAACATGAGCAAGATCGACCAAGCCTTTGGGAAATACAACCTCGAGGTCGACGAGGCAGCCGTTGAGAAGGCCGTTAAGCGCATCATCGACGAGAAGGTGCCAGCCAACAACACTCCTGAGGTAAAGAAGTTCCTCTACGGCAGCGTGGAACTCACCTCGCTCCACACCACCGACACCGAAGAGAGCATTCTCGCCATGATCGAGAAGGTCAACAAGCAAGACTCGCTCTACCCCGGCATGCCCCACGTGGCCGCCGTGTGTGTGTATCCGGTCTTCGTGAACCTCGTTCGCAACTCGTTGGAAGTCGACGGCGTAGAGATCACAAGCGTCAGCGGTAGCTTCCCCTCATCGCAGAGCCGCATGGAGGTGAAAGTGGCTGAAACACAGTTGGCTGTGGCCGACGGAGCCACCAACATCGACATCGTGCTGCCCGTGGGTAAGTTCCTCTCTGAGGATTACGAGGGCGTGGCCGACGACATCAGCGAGCTGAAGGAGGCTTGCGGCGATGTGCCTATGAAGGTCATCCTCGAAACCTGCTGCCTCGGCAGTCTCAGCAATGTGAAGCGCGCATCCATCCTGAGCATGTACGCCGGCGCCGACTATATCAAAACTTCTACCGGCAAAGAGAAGGCTGGCGCCACACCCGAGGGTGTTTACGTCATGTGCCAGGCCATCAAGGAATACTATGAGCAGACAGGGGTCATGGTGGGCTTGAAGCCTGCCGGTGGCATCAACACACCTATGGATGCCATCGTCCTCTACACCATCGCACAGGAGGTGCTGGGCGACAAGTGGCTCACCAACGAGATGTTCCGCCTCGGAACCAGCCGCTTGGCCCAGCAGCTCATCGACGAGCTCAACGCCTAATCGGCGCTATCCCCACTCCATCACCATCACATTGGAAGAGGGCTTCTACCCTATCAGCAATAGCTTAGGTCATCTGACTTAAGCTATTGCTTTTTCTCTCCCCACCTAAACATGGTTATCATCTTCCCAAAGTGGGCCAACAGCTCAATGCGGGCAACAAAAAAAGGGGGTGTGTCATAATTGACTATGGTCATTTATGGTGCACCCTCCTTTTGTA
>NZ_JAXVAE010000111.1:0-9757 GCF_037460745.1 Hallella sp.
CATAGGTGAAACCAGATTCGGAATCGGGAAGAAGAGATACGCATCTTGCATGTACTCCAAATAATCCTTCAGGGCTGGCAAACTGATGGTGTCTCCTGTAGATTTCACCATGTGTTGCAATCTGGTCAGGGAAGAAGGCTGCATCACGCTATCGGCAAGTTTTTTAGCCAAAAAGCGGAATACCCTTGAATTGCGAATGTTGTTTCTCTCAACGATGTCGCCAATCAGTATCTTCTGATACAGGGTATTGAGGTATTCCCGTTTGTCGGGTTGCTCAAACGATTCTGCTATTCCTCCTTCGTAAAAATAGGAATCAAAATAGTTGGATACAATTGATTTTACCTGCTGGTTATACTCCCAGTTTTCACATGGTTCCACTTGGTGATAAATCAGGTATTCTGCAAACGAAAAAGGAAAAATTTCCTTCGGAATGTATCTTCCTCCAAGTGTAGAGTACATTTCCTTGCCCAGCATCTTGGCGTTGCTGCCTGTAATCATCACGCGATATGACAAGCGCTCATCCTCAAAGTTGATGTAGAGAATATCTTGGGCCGACTGTTCGCCTTTGTTGAGTCTGGTCTGAATATCCTGATACAGCAAGTAGGACTTACCTGCTCGTCTGAGACCTACGAGGATATAATTCGACTTATCGCCGAAAAGAAAATCTCGGTGAACCAGTTTGTAGTTTGGGATGGCTACTTGCTTCTCAATGATGATATTCTTGATGATTTGCTTGTCCATACAGAAATATCTTAAAGTATACTTTGCAAAAATACAAAAATATTATTAACTATACTTCGAGATAATCTCAAAAAATGGGTTTGCTTAAGGAATATTAATGGTTCATCCGGTATTTGAAGTGGGCCACCCTCATGCTGTATGCATTATCCTTCATTGCGCGGCATGGACTATGGCTTAGTCCATGCCGTAGCGCTTCATCTTGTTGTATAAGGTCTTGCGGTCAACGGCCAACAGTTGCGCCGCCTTGCTCTTGTTGCCGCCTGTGGCGCGCAAGGCAGCCTCTATGCGTTGCTGCTCTGTTTGCTCGTCGTGGAGCGCCAGCGGTTCGGTGGGCGTGGAGGGCGCCATGGAGCGCTCGAGCTCCGACAGGCCGATATGCTTGCCCTTGGCCATCAGCGTGGCGCGTCGCATCACATTGTTCAGCTCGCGCAGGTTGCCCGGCCATGCGTAGGAGGCAATGAGCTCGCTTGCCTTGTCGTCGAGACCTATCACGTCGCGCCCTAAGTCGGCGTTGGCGTGCTTGATGAAGAGATCGGCGAAGAGGAAGATGTCGGCGCCGCGATCCTTGAGCTCAGGCATGTAGATGGTAAACTCGTTGATGCGGTGGTAGAGGTCCTCGCGAAACTGTCCGTCGGCCACCAGGCTGGCCAAGTCGCCATTGGTGGCGCACACCAATCGAATGTCGACGTCTATCTCGTGGGCGCCACCCAGTGGGCGCACCTTGCGCTCCTGCAGGGCGCGCAGCAGTTGCACCTGCACATCATACGACAGGTTGCCCACCTCATCGAGAAACAGCGTGCCGCCGTTGGCCTCCACGAAGGCGCCCGTCTTGTCGGTGGTGGCCCCGGTGAAGGTGCCCTTCACGTATCCGAAAAACTCCGATGCCGCCACCTCCTTGGGAATGGCGCCACAGTCGAGCGCGAAGAACGGCTTGTCGCGGCGCGGACTCAGTTCGTGGATGCGGCGCGCCACATACTCCTTGCCCGTGCCGCTGGCGCCCAGGATGAGCACCGACATGGGTGTGGGCGCCACAAGGCCCACATATTCGTAGAGCTGGCGCGACGCCTCGCTCTTGCCTTCTATGTAGCGCGGCACGTCGGCCGTAGGCTCTTGGGCCTTGGCTTCGGGTGTAGGCGTGGCGGGTTGCGGCGTGGACGCTGGCTCAGGTGTGCTGAGGGCGTCGCGAATCTTTTGCAGCAGGATGTCGGGCTGCACCGGTTTGGCAATATAGTCGCTGGCGCCGGTCTTCATGGCCAGCACCGCATTTTGCACCTCGGCGTAGCTCGTCATCACGATGAACGGTATGCGCAGGTTGTGTTTCCGCATCCATTCGAGCAGAAACAAACCGTCGTGGTCGGGCAGGCGAAGGTCGGAAAGGATGAGGTCGAAGTTGGGCGTGTCGGTCAGTTGGCGCGCGGCGGCGCTGACCGAGCTCACCCGGTCGACATCAAATCCCTTCTTGCGCAACCAGGTTTGCATCATGGTGGCAAAGGTGAGGTCGTCTTCTACGATAAGGATGTGTGGCATGGCGTTATCTGAATCTTGATGGTGCAAAGGTAGCTCAAATGGCCGACATAGAGAAACAAAAGGCGTTTGAATTTGTTAATTGGCTCCTTTTGCCCCATTTTCCGTGCGCTAAAACGCAATGTGTCAGCATGTTGGCGTTATCGGTTGACCGTTGGTTGAAAAACAGAGGGTGTTCGTTGAATAAAGTTGGAAGAAACCTTGTAAATGTGTTATCTTTGCCAACAAACGCAGACACAAGCGCCACCCAGGCCTTGTCCACACATTCCCCCTGTGGAAAGGCCAAGCGGTGGAGCAAGCCATGGTGGGGCTGGCGTCGGGAAGCAGTTGCACCCTCACGAGCGGATCGTCGGCGACCACCGTCACGGCAAGGCTCATAGGCTCGCAAGGCGGATGGCACTGACAAGCCCTTGGTGGTGCTCCTCAGCATGAAGAAACTGGAGGAACGCCTCAAGCCCCACAACTTCCTGCGCATTCATAAGTCGTACATCATCAACATGCGACACTTCCTGGAGATGAACCGCACGCGCGTTACTCTCGACAGCCAAGTGGTCCTTCCCTTCGGTGATAGCTATCGCGAGAAGCTCAATAGCTACATAACCAGCAAATTGTTGGGGAGGTAATACGTCTAAGATAAGCTGCAAGGCTGATGCCCATGCACAAAAAGGCCCGCCCAGGACGATAGTCCAGGCGGGCCTTTTTAACAATGTAAGGCTATGTTATAGTGCTACCTTTACGGTTTGCACCTGGTTGCCTTGGCGCAGTTTTACGACATACGCGCCATGACCCAGCGCTGAGAGGTCGACGGTTTGGCCACTTCCCTGCAACTGCTTGGCAAGCACCTGCTGGCCGAGCGTGTTGTAAACGGCTACGCGAGCATGGCCTTCGCTGCCATAATAGAATGTGGCGGTGCGGGCCGAACGGTTGGTCTCGATGCGGAACATACCATCGGTGGCATTCACATCCTTCACACCCGTAACATCGAACAGGCTCTTCAGGCCCGCCAACACATTGATGCGGCCGTAGCCCCATGTGTTGTTGGGGAAGATGCTGTCGTTGGTGTTGATGTACTTGTCGTTGTTGATGGCCGTGCGACTGAAGATGTCGCGAATCTTCGCTGGTGTAAGAGTGGGGTCGGCCTGCAGCCACAAAGCGATGGCACCGGTCACAAACGGGGCGGCCATAGAGGTGCCCACTTCTGTGGTGTAGAGGTCCTGGCCTGTGCGGGCTATGACGTTTGTGTCGTCGCTCCAACCGCTGCAATATCGCGATCCGGCAGAAACGATGAGGCAACCTGGGGCTGTGATGTCGGGCTTGATGCGGCCATCGGCTGTCGGGCCGTAGCTTGAGAAGTTCGAATGGCCCAGGTATTGGCCCACCAAGTCTTCGTTGACGCCATAGGCATTTTGCGTTCCTTGCATGGAGATGGGCTGGAACATCATCTTCGAATTGAACGAACCCACAGAGATGACGTCGGGGCTCTCGCCGCCGAGCTCACCCACCGAGCAGGCGTAATCGCCATCGGTCCATCCACGTTTGTTGTAACTGGCGAAGATGCCGCCCGTCACATTGTTCCACATGTGGATGGTGTCGCCCGGCTCGCCGGTGGCCACCAAGCCAATGGCGAAGCCCACATTGATGTTGGTGGCGCGGCTCATTACCAGCACGTTGGTGCGGTTGTTGGTGGGGTTCACCTGCAGCGACATGCCCACCTGGGCCACCACGCCACTGCCATCGGGCGCGATCCATGTCAGTTCCTTGGTGCCTTTGCTGCTCACCTCGCCCGACTGGGCAATGATCTTGCCCGTCAGCGTGTTCACCACAACGGCCTTGAGGCTGAGCGATGAGTTTTTGGCGCCCCAAACATCGACGTAGGCCGAGCGATACTGACTGTTGTCCTGCTCGCTCGTATAGGCAAACATCGTCTTGAGTTGCTTGTTGGATGAGGTGAGCGCCTTGGCCACATGGAGCTTCTCAAGGCCCTCGTTGCCGGCGGCACCCACGATGATGCGACCCGGCCCCACCAGGCTGGCGAAGGCGCGGTCGGTGTCGGAGGTGCCATCGTGCGGTCCCATGTGTGAGCCGAGACTGATGTTCACCACGGCGGGTTTGCCCACGCTCTCAGCGTAATCGAACACATACTTGATGCCGTCGATGATGTTGGCGTTGGTCGATTTGAAACTAACGAACACCAGGTCGGCGTCGGGTGCCACACCGTAATACTGTGTCTTGCGGTCGCTTCCGGCAGCGATGCCCGACACGTGGGTGGCGTGGAAGCCGCTCGTCATGTCGTAACGTGCCGCCTTCATCTCATCGAAGTTGGTGTATTCCACGCCGTAGCCGTAAGCCGCAGGCGCGTTTCCCTTGCCGCCTTGGTCCCACACTCGCTTGACGCGTGTGTCGGATCCGTCGGCGTTGAGGAAGTCGACATGGTCGTATTGGAAGCCGTTGTCGACGATTCCCACCACAACACCTTTACCCGTGTAAGGCCCATTGTTCTCCGTGAGGTTATGACACTCGTTGACATAGAGCAGGCGGCGCGCCTCGTCCATGAGCAGACGCGCCTCGGTGCCTACCGACAACGACGTCACCTCGCTCAGCTCCGACACAGGCTTGATGGCCTGCAACGGCAACGTAGCGGTGACAAGGTTGGCCGATAGCTGGCTGTTGATGGTGGCGCCCAGCTTCTCCATCTTGGAGAGCGCATCGGCGTTCTTGATGGTTACGTAGCAACTGACGGTGTTGTCCTGTCCGTTGGCGGCCTTCGCCTTTCGCTTGCCAGCGCTCATCTCCTGCAAGAGGAGGTTGGTGCTGGGCGACAACTTCTGCGCAAACCCATGGCTGCCCACGAGCAGCAGGGCGGCGAGAAGCAGTGATTTCTTATTCATAGAGATGGTTAAATGCTTTTAATGTGTTTTTGAAGCTACTTAATATTTCTCGAAAGTACCCGTGTAATGCAGCACGAGGTGGGTGTTGTCGCCACCGTAGGTGCCATACATCGTCTTGTAGTGGTTCACCACGTCGAGCGTGATGTCATACTCGTCGTTGTCGTTCTTGGTGATGGTCAGCTTACCATTGTCGGGCGTGTTGCCATAGCCATGGCCTGCGGCGTACGACTGCAACTGTAATGAGCCACCCATAAACTTCAGGTCGAACACAGCTACATCGCCGAGATTGTTGAGAGCGAGCTCGCCGGCGTTGATGAGATCAGCGCCCACCTTGATGACGGCCTTGTAGTCGGAGTACCTTGACTCGCCCTCTGCCACGAGGTAGAACGTGGTGTTGCCCTTGCTGTCGGTCTTGATATACGATGTGCCAATCTTGCGGTCGATGGTGAGATCGCCATCCGCATTGTAATACTTAAACTGGTTCTCTGCCACAGCCTCGGGCACCAGGTTGCCGATGGTGTCGGCCTCGACCACCGGGCCGCAGTAGTCTACCGTCACCAGACGGCCGTCGTCGAGCGTGGCCACGAGGTTGATGTAGAGATTGCCGTCGCCGTCTTGCTTGGTCACGATGGTTCCGGCGGTCACCTTGCTGTAAGCCTCGCGTGTGCCATAGTCGATGTATTGGAATGTGTAACTGTTGGGATCGTTGGCCATGTCGATGGTGTCGCCATAGAGTTTCAGGGCTGAGATGCTCACCTTAACGGCCTTGGTGCCATTCACCAGGTTATCGGGTGTGGTGGCCTCAGCGTCGCCAAAGGCAAACGTTGTGGCGGCACCTGTGGTGGTAGGCTTCGCGACGAAGGCCGATAGGATGGCCGATGAGTCGGCAGCGGCGCCCTTCTGTACGGCAATGACGTTGCTGGCCTCGTACACCTGCTTGTAGTTGGAGGTGTAGCGGCAGCGCAGGTCGTTGTAGGCGGCCGTCTCGCTCTCCAGGTTGATGACCACCATTCCTGTGCGGCCGAAGCGCACTTGCAGGGTGCCTGTGAGGCTTGCCTCCTGGCCCTTGTAGTAGACCTTTGCGGCCTCACCACCGAGTTGGAGCTCCTGTCCCATGCTGTCCTTGTCGATCACGATGCGCAGGGTGGGCACCGCATTGGCCGTGTCGGCCTCCTCAGAATAGAGGTCGAAGCTGTAATTGCCGCCCTGCTCGAGCAGCGTAACCTTGGCCACGCTCTCCACATTGTCGTCGAAGGCAATCTGGTTGCGGAGCGAGGGCAGTTCCACATCGGTGAAGGTAACGCGCTCCACGCTGTTCACCTTATATTCTTTCTGTGTTCCGTCTTTCTGGATGACGGTCATGACGCGCTTGGTTTGTGCCGTCATGGTGGTTGCCGCCATGATGAGTAAGGCGGCTGCAGCTATGATTTTCTTCATTTCTTAACGATTTTAGTTGTTGTGTTGCCTGATTTCACGACGTAGATGCCAGCTGGCAAGGCGCTGACAGCCGTGGTGTTTGTTGCGTCGACAGAGCGCAGCAGCTGGCCGTCGAGGGTGTAGATGCGCATGGGTTGGCGCTGGCGATCGTCGGCCACGCCCTTGATGGCAGTGATGGAAGCGGGATCGTAATGATACTCCATCACCTTGTCGTACACGCCCGAGATCTTAAAGCCGTGGCCGTCGTAGAGGTCGATGGCGAAGCGGTAGTGGTCATTGTCGGTGCGCGACACGCCCACGGTGCCCGAGTAGACGGTGGCGAAGCTGTCGACCACCCACCAGTGCTCGCCCGGATATTCGCACTTCATGAAGTGCTGATACACGGTTCCTGTGCGTCCGCCGAGGTCATCGAAGTAGCCGCGTGTGAGCTGGTAGGGACCATAGAGGTTGGTCCAGAGGTGGCTCTCCTCCATGAGTCGGTAGGTTCCCTCGGGCAGATACCCGCTACCCTCGGGTGCCTGAAACTCCATGCGCAGCAAGTCTTGGTCGCCCATCTTCTCGGGATCGTCCTTGCCGCTGGGCGATCCCAGGTCGACTGAGAACACCTGCACGCCGTTCTGCACGCCGAGCGAATAGATGCGCGACTTGTCTACACGGTCGAAGTTGAGGTCGACATCGTTCTCGAGGTTCGAGTCGACATCTTTCTCTCCCTTCTGAGAGAGGTCGGTCACAGGGAAGGCTATGTTCTTTCCCGATCCCGTCACCTTGTGTCCGCGGTCGGTCGTGAGGTCCACGGTGATGTTGAATGTTCCCTCAACGTCGCCCTCCTCGATGACCACCGTGCCGTCGGCGATGTAGCAATAGTCGTAGTCCATGTCGTCGCTGCCGGTCATAGCCTTGCGGCGTTTCACATAGGTTCCCATGATCATGGTGATGCCCATGTAGTCGACCTCCATGCCGGGGAAGAAGGTGAACTGCTTGAAGTTGCGCGCCACGGTGTAGGTTCCGGGCACGAGTGTGGCCTTGCTGGCGTCGCCAAAGAGGCGGTTGTAAAGGTTGATGCAGAGATCCACGCCCTTGTCGGTCAGTCCGCCGTTCTCGTTGTGCGAGCCGTTGTAGAGGTCGATGATCATGTTGCCTGTGTTCGACTCCATGAGGTTGCCGTGGTAGAAGGCCAGACCGCCCGTGAACTGCAAGCCCTTCATGTCGGTGGTGATTTGCGGATAGACCGACGAAGAGCCACCCGCCATGTTGGTGAGCGACAACTCGCCCTCATACACATAGGTCACACCGTCGGCCGTGAAGCTCACGGTGTAGGTGTCGTTTTCGTTCTCGCTGGCTGCGGGCGTCTTGCTGACGGTTACTCCACCGTTGATGTCTACACCGCCGTCGTCCTTGCCCTTGTCGTCGTAAGTGAGCAGGCATGAGAGGTCGGCGTCGTATTGCAGGTCGCCATCGGCCGTGAATGTGCCTGTGGGCAGGCTGATGCCGTTGCCCTCGGGGGCATAGAGGTCGAGCAGGGCCACGTGTGCATCGGTGGCGGTGATGGTTCCCTCGGTGATGCTATAAGTCACATCGGCCTTGTCGGCCAGCACGAGGTAATAGTTCTCCTTGCCGTCGACACCTGATGCCGAGGCAGGATAATAGGCGCCGAGCACCACATTGCTGAGCGTTTGCGGGGTGGCGTCTACAGCCTTCAGGGGCAGGCCGAAGGCGCGCTTCTTGACGAGCGACAGGGAGGTGCGTTTCTTGACGAGCTGCTGTGCGGTGGCGGGCAAGCAGGCCACAGCCACGAGAAGCGTAATGATGAGTAGAGATTTCTTCATAAATAAATGGTTTTGTGGAAGGCTACGCTTGGCGTAACGCCTTACTTTCTAATAACTTTAAAGGAGCGGTCGTTCTCCAGGCGGAGCACGTAGACACCCGGCTTACACTCGGCGAGGCTCACCGTAACGGCACCGTTGGCGGTGGGGCGCGTGGTGAGGAGCTGACCGTCGAGGCTGTAGAGCTGGGCCACGCGGGCCTTGGTGCCCGTCACACGCACGTGGGTGTTGTCGGTGTAGGTCAGCGTGAAGTTGGCCTTCTCCAGTTTCTCAACGCCCAAGGTCATGGTGTCGACCTTCTCAAAATGATACTCGGTCACATCCGACAGGTTGTAGTCGGTGTTGACACTGGCTGAGGTTACCGTAAACTTGCCGTCGGCCAACGTAATGGTGGGATGGTCGTCGAGCACAAAGAGTTCGGTGGTTTCATCAGCCATCTTCAGTACAAGCACGTCAACGACTTTGTCGCCGTCGGCTGCACGTGCAACCATCGGCGCCATCATCATCAATCCGAGCAGTACTTGCAGGATTCTGATTCTCATAAATGATGCTGTAATTTTGATATTAACGTATGTTTTTTGTTAGTGAATACTGGCTTGCGTAGGATGGGGCACCCTCACCGGTGCCCCCATAACCTTTACTATGAGAGCGCCCTGATAGCTCCGAGGGCGTCTCGTTTGTGTATCCTGAAAAACGAAACTCTCGATAATGATCTCCGAAGAAATCTTTCTTGAAATCTTGTAATTGCGTTTAATATGCACGCAAAAGTAATACATTTGAATGAATATCGGAAACTTTTAAGTTGGTTTTTTGTATCAAAATGCGGTTTTGGCTTTCGTTTCACAATTATCAGGCGTATTTTATTTACGAACCAACATAAATAATGTGTTTTAAGGTACGGTTTTTCGCTCGGCTTCACTTTGGATTTCTTTTCCCTGTTGTCGCACCCTCGCACGCTCGCTACGCACCCTCTCCACCTTCTCTATGTATTCTTGACCTCTCATGGACAGATAAGAAAGAGTGTGCCTCCGGTCAGCGCCACACCTTATTACATAGTCATCCCATGCCAGTGGGGAATTGGGGAAATGGACATTCCCCACCTTTTTGGGGAATTTTTCCACACTCGTTCCACACTTTCCCCAACGCTTGATATGCGTGCCAAAATATGCAACCCGTTGATAACCAGTCTTTTGAAATATTTCTTCCGAGTTTGGCACGCAGCTTGCATTATGTTAAGCGAACACAGTTCAAAAACGGTGGCACAGTTCACCAAACAACAGTCAACAATAATAAAACAATTAAAAAATAACGATTATGAAAAAGATGTTTTTCGCAGTAGCAGCT
>NZ_JAXVAE010000112.1:0-34263 GCF_037460745.1 Hallella sp.
CTTCTGCAAATGTGAGATGTTGAGAATTGTCAAAGATGTGTATAAAGGGTAGGCTCAACGCCCTGGGCTCACTGACCACCGCCGTCATTGCAGGCGTCGCCATCACCCTGGTAGGCATAGCCATCATTGGCGTGGCGGGAGGCATGAAAGCCAAGGCGTTGACCGACGAGGAGAAGAAGGCAGCCGTGAAGGACTTCAATTTCCCAATGGGCATTGCCATCGCCTTGCTCTCGGGATTCATGAGCGGATGCTTCAACGTAGGCTTGGAGTTTGGCAAGGACATCAACTTCGGCGACCTCACCGACCCGATGTTCCGCACACTGCCGGCTACACTGCTCGTCACGGTGGGTGGTTTCGTCACCAACCTGGCCTACTGTTTCTATCAAAACCAGAAGAACCACACATGGACCGACTATGGCAAACGGCAGGTATGGGCCAACAACGTCGTGTTCTGCCTGCTGGCCGGCGCCCTGTGGTACTCCCAGTTCTTTGGCTTGAGCCTGGGCAAAGGCTTCCTCGGCTCATCGCCCACCCTGCTCACCCTATCGTTCTGCATTCTCATGGCACTCAATGTGGTGTTCTCCAACGTGTGGGGCATCCTACTGCATGAGTGGCGCGGCTGTTCGCGCAACACCATCGTGGTGCTCCTCGTGGGCATCGTGGTGCTGGTCGTGTCGTCGTTCGTTCCACAGTTTATCGGCTAACCCAATGCCTTCCGGTCCCCAAAACACCACAAGGCCAATGGTATAAGCAAGCATATAAGAATCGCAAAAGCGGCAACCTCCCAACCCTGGGTGTTGCCGCTTTTAGCCATTAGAACGCACTTCCGCCTCCGCGAACGGTCAGGGCCTGAACAAGCTAAAGTTCACACTTCCGTAGCTGCGGTGGTCGCAGAAATGCGGGTTGTCTGAGAAATCGTATTGCTTGCCGTGCTCAAACACCAACAGGCCATCGTCCTTCAGCAAGTTGTACTCGAAGATCAGGCCAGGTATGGTGGGCAGTTGCTCCAAGGCGTAAGGTGGGTCGGCGAAGATAAAATCGAACTGCTGATGGCACGACTTGAGAAATCGGAACACATCGCCACGGATGAGGATGTTAGCGTCGGTGCCCAGTTTCTTCATACACTGACTGATGAAACGCGCATGGTCGCGGTCAGCCTCCACGCTCACCACACTGCTGCATCCTCTTGAGAGCAGTTCGAGCGAGATGCTACCTGTGCCCGAAAAGAGGTCGAGCGCCGTCGTCCCTTCAAGATCCACATATCCATTGATAACATTGAAGATGTTCTCCTTGGCAAAGTCGGTTGTGGGACGGGCCTTGAACGAACGCGGTATTTCAAAATGGCGTCCCTTGTATAATCCTGTGATAATTCTCATATAATGGGTTTGAGCGATGTTTTACGATAAATAAAGCGTAAGCAAGTCGAACGTGATGCCACGCACCTGAGTGAGTGGCGCACGGTTGAAGTCGGCCGACGGATTGACCACCGTCACCTTCTCCACGTAGAGGCGCAGGGCATTGAGCAGCTCATCCTGCGATCCGAGCGATCCCGATAGGTATAGCTCATCTTTCTGTTGGTCGAGCGCCAGTTGCTTCCACACGAAAAGGATGAAGTAAACCACATCCTTGGTATGCTTGGCGTCGAAGCTGTTGGCGAAGATAAAGCGGTTGCGCTCAAAGCTAAACACCTCCATTCGCCCATCATGGAAATGCGCGAATAGCTTCCTGCGGTTGCCAATGAAGTGGCGGTGGTGCAGATAGCTCCACACTGGGCGCATGAGCGCAGAGAACTTAGCCTCTTGGTAATGGTCCTCCACCACCATCTTCAGGTCTTTGTTTACGGCGAAGAGCGCCACAGCGTTCATTTCGGGCAACACATTGCTCATAATGACCGCCCCCTCTGTGGTAGGATAGCAGTGTGTGTAGAGCGTCTCGGCGTTGGCCTCCTGAAACTCCTCGATAGGTATGAGCAGCGTAGGCGCGTCGATGAGCACCAAGACCCTATGTGTGGGCACTTGCAGGAGGTTGGCCGTCTTGAAGGCGTCGCGCAGGTTGGCCGCCATCGACACCCCACTCTTAGCCGTGTAAGGCTCGAAGGCCACTTTCGCCTCCGTCCTGCTATCGGCCATGGCAAAGGCCAGCGACCCTTTGCTCACGCGGATGGTTATTCTCGGTTGGATGTTCATGTCTTAGTTTGAATCGTTGTTGGAGGTTCATTCCCAGTTGCCGTGGTTTCCGTTGGGCTCACTGATGTCGCCAATCTTCAGTCCGGGGTATCGCCCAGCAGCGTTGGCTTCCTCCATAAGCGATGCCACGGCATGCTTGTCGAGCCCTTGAAGGAACACATCGTATGTGGCGCCACACTCCATCAGGGGTATTTGCTGTCCGCTTTTTCCGATGATGGTGGTGGCAGCGAGGC
Source organism: Hallella sp. (assembly GCF_037460745.1). NCBI lineage: Bacteria > Pseudomonadati > Bacteroidota > Bacteroidia > Bacteroidales > Prevotellaceae > Hallella > Hallella sp. Next base: position 2,420 of record NZ_JAXVAE010000112.1, read on the forward strand.
TGAACCGTTGCTTGTCGGTGTAAGGAACATATTGCAGCGAGTCGGCAAGAAAACCACTGCCAACAAGCGTGGCGAAGTCGCCCGTGTAGGCACCATGGCGCAGTCGGTAACGCTCCTCCGCCTTGCGAATGGTGGCCAAGCGCTCCTTTACGGCCGTTTCGCGCCTCACCTGCTCCTTTTCGAACCGTATGGGCGCGTTCACGCTCAACCAACACGCCACGATGAGCACCACGACACATGCGGCGAGAAGATAATTATTTTTGAGGTTGACCTTCATTTTTCGCTATTATATTCTTATCTTTGTCCTTGTGAACGGACGAGCGGTAAGGCTTGGGGCAGCCTATCTTATGCAAAGATAGTGCCAACGAGCGCCATGAGAACTTGTTCTCAAATGGCCGAGTGCAGCCTATCTTATCCAAAGATAGTGCCAACGAGCGCCATGAAAGCTTGCTTTCGAATGGCCGAGTGCAGCCTATCTTATGCAAAGATACTAAAAACGAGCTACAAACGACTTATCTCCGCCCTTCTTTTTAACTTTTCATCTTTAACTTTTAGCGTAATTGACCATTCAAGAGTTCACAGGGCGCATCGTCGCCGAGTTTGGCTTTGAGCCCACGGCCGACCAGGCGTCGGCCCTTCAGGTGTTTGGCAGTTTCCTCGCCGACCGCCGCGACAACTGCGTGATGGTGCTTCGCGGATCGGCCGGAACGGGTAAGACCTCGCTGGCTGGCGCCATGATGCGCACCATGAGCCGACTGGGGCAGAAGCTCCAGCTCTTGGCGCCCACGGGTCGTGCCGCCAAGGTTCTCTCGCAAAGCAGCGGCTTTCCCGCCTTCACCATCCACCGAAAGATTTATCGGGAGAAGGCCTACCAGGGTCTCGACGGGCAGTTTAACCTGAACGACAACCGCTATCGCAACACGCTCTTCGTGGTCGACGAGGCCTCGATGATCAGCCGTGGCCTGGGCGACATGCTGGGCGACGCATCGTCGTCGGCCACCACCTTCGGCTCGGGCAGTCTGCTCGACGACCTCGTGAAATATGTTTACGCTGGCGACAACTGCCGCTTGCTACTCATCGGCGACAAGGCCCAGTTGCCCCCCGTGGGCGAGGAAGAGGCTCCTGCCCTGAGCGCCGACACGCTGCAAGAATACGGATTGCATGTTTACCAGTGCGACCTCAACGAGGTGTTGCGACAGAGCCAGGACTCGGGTGTGCTCTACAACGCCACCGTCATCAGGCAAATGATCACCCACGACGAGGTGACCCAACTGCCGCGCATCACCTTCAAGCGCTTCGCCGACATCGTTCAGGTGCCCGGCGACGAACTCATCGAGAGTCTGGCGACGAGCTATAGCCAAGTGGGCATGGACGACACCATCGTGGTGACACGGTCGAACAAGCGGGCCACGGTTTACAATCTGGGCATCCGCAACACGGTGCTCGACCGCGAGGAGACGCTCTGCCACGGCGACATACTGATGGTGGTGCGCAACAATTACTACTGGACGGAGCGCGAACGGGCGGCGCAAGCCAGCCAGTCTCCATCCCCCACACAGGGCGACACGCCAACTGGCATGGCCTTTCTGGCCAACGGCGACCGTGCGGTGGTGCAGCGGGTGCGCAACATCAGGAAGCTCTACGGCTTCCGGTTTGCCGACGTGTGGCTGTCGTTTCCCGACTACGACGACACCGAGCTACAACTAACGGCGGTGCTCGACTCGCTCACCACCGACGCGCCGGCGCTGACCCGTGAGCAGCACGAGCGCCTCTTCGCCTCAGTGATGGAGGACTATGCCGACATCCCCACGAAGGTGGAGCGGATGAAATCCTTGCGAGCCGACCCGTTTTTCAACGCCCTCCAAGTGAAGTTTGCCTATGCCGTGACCTGCCATAAGGCGCAGGGCGGCCAATGGAGCCATGTGTATGTGGACCAGGGATATATGACCGACGACATGCTCACACCCTCGTACATCCACTGGCTCTACACCGCTTTCACGCGCGCCACCGACAAACTGTTCCTCGTGAACTGGCCCAAGAACCAGTGTCAGGACGAATAACCCCCTACGCCCAACGCCCCACCCTGCGGCCCTAAGAACCACAGGATGGGGCGTTTGCTATGAATGCTAACGACCGAGTGGGGCTTAATCTACGGCCTCCACTCGGTAACCGTCGGCCTTGAGCTGGCTGATGATGCCTTGCTCACCTCCCAACAAGTAGCAGGGAAGGGCGAAAAGGGTGGGCTTGTCGCGAAGTGTTTTCTCCATGGTCTTTACGGGTTCTGCCAACAGGCTGCCTGCGCCCATCTGTCCCAACACGCTGTTGAGCACCGCCGAGGCAGCGTCCATATCCTTGGCTTTGTAAGCCTCAACACTCTTGTCGATGACGGCGAGGGCCTCGTCCTGATGCTCCAGGAACTTCACCAAGCCCTTGGCCTGCATCTCAACGGGCAGACTCTTGACGAGCAACAGGTACTGGTCGGCGGGGATAATGCCACCTACGGGTTCGCCGTTCTTCTTGGCTTGCGCCTCAAAATACTCGGCGAAGGTGTGGGTGGGGTCGTATTCGCCCATGTGACTCGACACAAAGAGCAACTGGATGAAGTCCTTCATCACGGCGATGGGTGTGCGGCCGTTGTAGCGTTTCTGGTTGTACGGACTCTTCCAGCTCACCTCCGTGTGCTTCTTGAGGAAGGCGTCGAGCAGTTGTATCTGCTTGTCGTTGAGCAGCGAGGCCAGCGTCTTGCCGGCGGGAAGTTGCTGAGCCTCCTTCAGGGCTGCGTCGATGGCCGTACGGTCTACGTCGAAAAACACCTGTTCGGTATTGGTCATGGCGTCGGTCAGTCCGTTGATGGCGCCCACATATCCCATGGGGTTGAGCAGGTCGTGGGTGGCCACGATGTAGGAAGGCTTCGCCACGCTGTCGGCCGTGACCTTGTAGAGCAGTTGCGCTGATGCGCTCACGGTGAGGCAGAACGCTGCCAAGGTGGTGAGAATCAGTTTTTTCATCTTGATGAATGCTTTGAGATAGTAATTGATTATGTGTGATGTGATGTTACTTCTGAGGCTGGTCGAGCCCGTCTACAAACCGTTGCAGGTCGGCCTTGATCCTCGCAAACTCGGGCGACCGCATGAAGCCCGCATTGCGTTTCAGCACCGATGTAATGTCGTCGACGCTGTTGGAATAGCACGACAGCTCGTTGCGCCGCTGCACGCCATGCACGCTTTGTTGGGTTATTTCGTTCTCGCGCATGCGCACCAACTTGTCGCACACCTTGCGCAACATGGGCGACACCACCTTGTCGCAGAGGTGATGGCCTTGTATGTAAAGGTATGTGTTGTCGGGGTTGACGCCCAGCGTTCTCAGGTCGTCCTTGACCCGTTGCCAACTCTCCTTGGCGTCGGGATGGAGGCGTCGCAACTGTTCGGTCTTCTTGCCCACCTTGTGGCGCAGGCTTCGGATCAGACTGTCGGCCTGTGCAAAGCCAAACTTTCCCATCTCCACGACGTGAAGGAAGTCGGTCATGGTAAACTGCGAGTAATGGCTCGTGCGGTAATACCAGATGTTCCACACGAAAAGTGGGTAGATGGCCTGCGAAAAGTCGCGTAGGTATTGCTCCATGTCGAACACCTCCTGGTCGTTGAGCGACACGGCAACCGACACGTCGTGTAGCGATGGCGCGTAGCATTGCAGGTTCTCGATGGCATAGGCGTAGGTGTGGAACACGTAGGGACTGCGCAGGATTCGCCGAGATGTTTCCGACGCTCCCTGTATGAGGTAATCGTAATCGGCGTCGACACAAGCCACCATGTCTTGCCCCACCTTACCCTCGAGCAGGCTCATCAGGGCGGCTTTCTTGCCCCTCTCGAGCTTGCGCTCCCTGGTAGGCAGCATCACTTCGAAGGTAACCTTGTCGGTCTCAACCTGTGAGAGGATCTGCCTCCAGAAGAACACGTCGTCGTAGCTCTCCACGTAGGCCACCACCTTTCGGCGTGCCCGCTTGGAGTTGAGGCGGTTGGCGGCCTCCACATACGATGATGTCAGGTTGTCTTTCAGGCGGTGTGTCATAAGCGTCGCTCCTTTCTTGCCGAGACGTTCAGACGGTGATGTCGCTCACCTCAGTCACCTTGTCCATCCATCCGTTCATGATAACGGCGGGCGAATGGGTGGTGAGGATGATCTGCACGTTGGGGTTGAGGTCGAGTATGAGGTCGATGAGCTGCTTCTGCCATTCCACATGCAGGCTCACCTCGGGCTCATCCATGAAGAGAATGTAGGGCAGATTGTCCTCCACGAGCACGGTGAGGAGGATGGCCAACATCTGTTTCTCGCCGCTCGAGAGCTGGTAGGGCACCAGCGTCTCTCCTATCTGGTTGAACCGTATCTCGTTTTCGGTGCGCACGATGGTCTTTCCCGTGTCGGCGAAAAGGCGGTCGATGATGTCTTGGAACTTACGTTTCGGCTCCGATATGCGCTGCGCCTGCTGGGCCGCGTTGGGCTGCCCGCTCTGCAAGACGGCGATGATGCGGTTGCCCACGTTTACCTGATAGTCGAGGTATTTGCGCTGCAGGTTGAAGAGTTGCCAGTCGAGCTCGGTGGCAAGCGATATGTCCATCTTCGACACCGTTTCGGCATTGATGAGCGGTCGGTCGAAACTACGGATGATATCGAAGCGTATCCACTTGGCGTCCTCGGGACTCACCTTGAGGCGCACGCCCTTGATCATGTGGCTGGGAAACTCACCATTTGCCGACAAGCCTTTCACCACCTTGTTTAAGATGGTCGACTTGCCAACGCCATTGACGCCGCTCAGGATGTTGACCTTGCGGTCGAGGTCCCAAATGACGTGTTTCTTGCCGCTCCAAAGCGACTCGATTTCGATCTGCTCGATATAGTCAGCGTATTTCTGCATAGGTACACAAGTTAGACGGCGAGCGTTGATGCTTCCTTTTGCAAATATACAAAAACAATTCTGAAATCCATGGTTTTTCACATTTTTTGTACGCATTCGTCTCACATCGGCCACGAACAAAACGGTTCCATCGGTCCACTTTGTGGAGCCTATTCTTGTGGACCTTGCAGTTTTTGGCTACCTTTGCACCGACAAAAGGACCGCGTGCGATTCTGTTTGTCGTATTTTTTACACTATAAAAGATTCTTCAAAGGATAACAATCAACAAGCAATGAACAACAAACCTTTACAAGCCCACCTCAGCATGTTTGCCGCTGAGGCCATGTGGGGACTGATGTCGCCAGTGGGCAAAGACGCCATGAACCACGGCATCGACGGTCTGTCGATGGTTAGTTTTCGCATGATGGGTGCCGCCCTGCTGTTCTGGGTGGCTTCGCAATTTGCCAAACGCGAGCATGTTCCCATGCGCGACGTGCTGCTGTTTGGTGGCGCGGCCCTGCTGGGAGTGGTTTTCAACCAGTGTCTGTTCACCATCGGCCTGAGCATCACCTCGCCCATCAACGCCAGCATCGTCACCACCTCGATGCCCATCTTCGCCATGGTGCTCTCGTTTCTCATCCTCGGCGAACCCATCACATGGAAGAAGACGAGCGGTGTGGCCATTGGTTGCACAGGCGCCATCATCCTCATCCTGACGAGTATGACGGCCGGCAACGCCAAGGTGGGCGACATACGTGGCGACCTGATGTGCATTGGCGCCCAACTGTCGTTCGCCCTATATCTGTCATTGTTTAATAAATTGATACGCAAATACAATCCCTTCACGGTCAACAAATGGATGTTTACCTGGGCCACGCTGCTGGTGCTGCCCGTGTCGTCGGGCCATCTGGTGGAATTGCCATGGGCCTCGCTCAGCTCAACCACCTGGATGGAGGTAGGCTTCGTGGTGTTTTTCGGCACCTTCGTCAGCTACCTGCTCTCCATCGTGAGCCAGCGTGTGTTGCGCCCCACCGTGGTGAGCGTTTACAACTATGTGCAGCCCATCGTATCGGTAACCGTGAGCGTCCTCACCGGCCTGGGGGTCTTCACATGGCAACAGGCCATAGCCGTCATCCTGGTGTTCTCTGGCGTTTGGCTCGTTGTGAAAAGCAAGTCGAAACGCGACGAGCAAGTGGCCGAAACCCATTAACCCTAATCGATCATTAGACCGAAATAGGAGAAATCGTAGGATGTTATGGATTCTTTCCAACTCTTGTCAGCGTTTCTTTCGGCATCTTGCTTCTGGTTGCGTTTCGCCATAGCCCGCTATGGCTTCAACGCACCCGTTGCAACCTGCTCGAAACAAACACTAACAAGAATTGAAATCTAATGACCGATTGGGGATTAGCCCCATTCGGCCATTAGGGCGAAACAGGAAGATAGTTAGGATAATCTTGCTTATGGGCAAGGAAAAAGGCACAGTTGTCGAGAGTCTGACAGCTGTGCCTTTTCTTATGGGCTACCGAGGGTCTTACACCAGCGAACCGATGATCTCCTCGCGGCTCTCAGGCAGCAAGTCGATAACGGGAATCTCGGGCATGGTGTAGCAACCGGGCTGGAGGCGCTGGGTGGCGCGGGCCACATCCACCAACACCTGAGCGGTGAGGGCGGGGTTGTTGATGCTCATGTCGAAGGAGATGCGCTGGTTGGGGGTGGCGCCACTCACGCCCTTGCGGGTCATGTGTACGCCGTGACCCATATCGCGCACTTCGTCGACGCTCTTCACGGCAAACACGTGGAGCTCATCGTGTGCGAAATAGTCGTCGGCCTTCAGTTCCTTCTCCACCTCTTCGAGTGTGGCGCCCTCTTCGAGCTCCACGTAAACCATGCGGCGGTGGATGCCCTCACCGAGGGGGATGGTCATGCTCAGCGCATTCTTCACACCCTTCTTCGAACGAGCCACCACGCTATGTCCCATCGACATGCCCGGACCGAAGTTGGTGTAGCTCAGGCCTTTGGGGGCGAGGGCCTGCATCAGCACACGCACCACTGAGTCGGATCCCGGATCCCATCCTGCAGAGATGACCGACACGGTATTGGTCTTCAGGTTGTGCTTCATCTGACTGTTGCGGTAGTCGAGGATGGATCCATGGATATCGAAGCTATCGACCGTGTTGATGCCCAAGGCTGTGATTTTCTCGGCATATTCGGGGCAGAGGCGTGTGGGTGTGGCAAGGATGGCCACGTCGACATCCTTCAGTTTGGTGATGTCGTCCACCACCTCATAAGGTGTCAGTTCCAAGGGCTTGTTTTCGCTTCCCTGACGGCGCACGACGCCTACGATTTCGAAATCAGGTGCTGCCTCCAAGGCTTGCACGCTGTAATGTCCAATGTTTCCGTATCCAACGATAGCGGCTCTAATCTTTTTCATATTTGTGATGTTTAATACGTTTTGCTTTCTTTTTGAATGCAAAAGTACATCATTCCTATGAAAATCGTGGTATATCACACTCGTTTTTTGACACATTTTTACTTTTACCGCATTTTCGCCCTACCCTTCTCTTGCGCCAACGCATAGCGAAATTAGCCAACAATCTATAGCGAAAACTACACGTTTGTTTGCCACCACAAAAATATTTGGCCCAAATACGCGATTCTCAGCACATTTGCATAAACGCCTAACATTCAGTATGTTATAAATTTCACCCCGCATTCAACCCTCCAAAATCAGCCAATAGGCATGCCGTTAGGCATGTTTCGTGGCGCAAAACATGGCAAACGGCATGACGATACATGGCTTTACGAGGCACGAAAGATGCCTAACGGCAACGCGATCGGGCATCTTCCACAACGGCTCGTCAAAGAGGAGGAGACGCAAAGGCGTAAAAACGGTTTTTTCGTTCTCTATTTCACCCGGAATCGCAGACAAACTTTTTGACCAAATGATGCGACAATTCATCCTCTTTCCTTTCCACATCGACACGCGCATCGCCTCCACATCGCCCTCCAGTAATCCCCAAATGGCCTGGCCCATTTCAAGAAAACAGCCCATCACACACCCCTCATCGGTCCCTTTCGGACACATGGCCTATGCGAGATAATAATAAATAGGGGGCGCAAAACAATAATCGCGCGCCTGCGTACGTTATTAAAGTGTATATACAAAGAAAGTTTTTTTATGATCGAATACATAAAAGGCGAGCTCACCGAGCTCACCCCCACGCTGGCCGTCGTTGAGGCTGCCGGGGTGGGATATGCGCTCAACATATCGCTCAACACCTACACAGGCATCCAAGGCAAGAAGGAAGCGAAGCTCTATGTGCACGAGGTGCTCATAGCCGGCGGGCGCGACGACTCGTTCACCCTCTACGGCTTTGCCACACGACAGGAGCGCGAGCTCTACCGCATGCTCATCTCCGTGTCGGGCGTAGGCGCCAACACAGCCCGCATGATGCTCTCCTCAATGTCGCCCGCCGAACTGTGCGACGCCATCGCCAATGGCAACGAGAAACTCATCAAGAGTGTGAAGGGCATCGGACTGAAGACCGCCCAGCGCGTCATCGTCGACCTGAAGGACAAGATTGTGTCGTCGGGCATCGCCAGCGAACTGCACGTATCGACCGGGCGCGAGGAGTCGCCAGCCATCAACAACGCCGTCAAGGACGAGGCGGTGTCGGCCATGACCATGCTCGGATTCTCACCAGCGCCCGCCGCCAAGGTGGTGACGGCCATCCTCACCGAACAGCCCGACATGGCTGTGGAGCTGGTCATCAAGGAAGCCCTCAAGCGCATCAAGTAATCAGCAAGAATGAATATCAGGAAACACGGCATATCATTCCTCATCTGGCTGGCCATCGCCATGGCGGCCTATGCCGTCGTGTACCCTCGCCAGCAGGTTGACCCGCGTCGGCAGGCAAGGCGCACACAACAGGACAAAGGCAAGAAAGCAGGCAGGCAGGATAACAAAAAGAACGCCAAAGCCAATGGCGCCAACCTCAACGACCTCATCATCGACGACGACTCGATACCCGACTCGCTGCTCAACCCCAGATGGAAGATACAACGCACCACACCCATCACCTATGGCGACCTCGACCAAGGCGTGCTCGACCTGCAACGCCCTGAGGGGTTGCGCTATGAGGTGGTCTACAACGACTCGCTCGACCGCTACATCATTGGAGCCAAGTTTGGGGGATCGTATCTCTCCACGCCTTTCATGATGACCACCGACGAATATCTCAAGTGGAGCGAGAAGCATGCGCGCGACGCCTACTTCCGTTCGAAGAACGACGAGATCTACGAGGCCAAGGGAAAGGAGAAGTTCGATTTTGCCGACATGCACTTCGACCTCGGACCGGCCGAGAAAATATTCGGTCCGGGCGGTGTGCGCATACGAACGCAAGGTACGGCCGAGTTGAAGTTTGGCGCCACCAACAAGAAGATAGACAACCCCTCGCTGCCTGTGCGCAACCGCAACAAGACAACGATGGACTTCGACGAGAAGATTAACCTCAACGTCAACGGTAAGGTGGGCGACAAGGTGAACATGAACCTAAACTACAACACCGACGCCACCTTCGACTTCGACTCGCAAAACATGAAGCTGAAGTACGACGGCAAGGAGGATGAGATCGTAAAGCTCGTGGAAGGCGGTAACATATCGTTCCCCAGCAACTCGTCGCTCGTGCAGGGCGCCAGCTCGCTCTTCGGCCTGCGCACCGACCTGCAGTTTGGCAAACTCAAGCTGCAACTGGTGGCCTCGCAGAAAAAGAGCTCGTCGAAGAGTGTGTCGTCGAAGGGTGGCACACAGCTCACGCCATTCGAAATAGACGCGGCCAACTACGAGGAGAACCGCCACTTCTTCCTCTCACAATATTTCCGCAACCACTACGACGCGGCCATGAAGACCTTGCCCAACCTCACAACGGGCGTCACCATCAACCGCGTGGAGATATGGGTGACCAACAAGACGGGAACAACCACCAACACACGTAACATCGTGGCCCTCACCGACTTGGGCGAGAACACCTCGGTAAGCAACCCCATGTGGAGCGCAGGAGGATCGCCCGTGCCGGCCAACGGTGCCAACACCGAGTATGCCACCGTCGTGGGACAACTGGCCGACGCCCGCAACATCGACCAGACATCGACCGTGCTCGATGGCGCGGGCCTTGTGGGCGGGTCCGACTATGAGAAGTTGCAGAGCGCACGCCTGCTCAACTCGTCGGAGTACAGCGTCAACACGGCGCTGGGCTACGTGTCGCTGCGCACATCGCTGCAGACCGACCAGGTGCTGGCCATTGCCTACGAATACACCTACGGCGGACAAACCTACCAAGTGGGTGAGTTTGCCAGCGACGTCACCGACGTGAACAAGGCGCTCTTCGTGAAAGCGCTCAAGAACACCAGCAACAACCCACAACAGGGCAACTGGAAGCTGATGATGAAGAACGTGTACTACCTGGCCTCGTCGGTGGAGCGCGAGAAGTTCCGCCTCGACGTCAAGTACCAAAGCGACACCACGGGTGTGTACCTTTCTTATATACCCGAACAGCAGGTAAAGGACCAAACGCTCATCAAGCTCCTGGGGGCCGACCGCCTCGACAACAACAACAAGGCGCACCCCAACGGCTACTTCGACTTTGTGGAGGGCTACACCGTGAGCAACGGCCGTGTGTTCTTCCCAGAGGCCGAACCGTTTGGCAGCTACCTCTACGACCGCCTCGTCAGCGCGGGTGTGTCGGCCGACAAGGCTGCCTCATACGCCTTCACCGAACTCTACGACTCTACCAAGACCATCGCCAAGCAGATTGCCGAAAAGGACAAGTTCCTCTTGCAAGGACAATACAAGGGCACATCGGCCAACGTCATCTCTCTTGGCGCCTACAACGTGCCGCAGGGATCGGTGGTGGTAACGGCCGGTGGCGTGAGGCTCACCGAGGGATCCGACTATACCGTCGACTACAGCGCGGGCGAGGTTACCATCCTCAACCAGAGCATCATCGACGCCGGAACAGCCGTCAACGTGTCGCTCGAAAGCCAAAGCGACTACTCGCAAGAGCGAAAAACCATGTTCGGCGTAAACTGGGAATACGACTTCTCGAAGAATTTCCAGATGTCGGGAACCTTGCAGCATCTGTCGGAACAGGCACTCACCACCAAGGTGTCGATGGGTTCGGAACCGCTCAACAACACCATCTGGGGCCTCAACCTCAACTGGAAACACGAGTCGCAGTGGCTGACCAACATGCTCGACAAGCTGCCCTTCCTGCACCTGACGCAACCCTCGCAGATATCGTTCACGGGCGAGTTTGCACAGCTCATCGCCGGAAAGGCGCATGGTGTGCAGGACAACGCCTCGTATATCGACGATTTTGAGAACACCACCGATAAGATCAGCGTGCTCGACCCGTACAACTGGGTGCTGTCGAGCGTGCCGTCGATGTTCCCCAACCACGACGACAAGACCACCTTGCGAAGCGGCTTCAACCGTGCGCAGATGGCGTGGTATTCCATCGACCCGCTCTTCACCCGACGCAGCAGCAGTCTCACACCGTCGCACATCAAGAGCGACCTCGACCAGCTGAGCAACCCCTACATTCGCGAGTGGTACGTCAACGAGCTGTTCCCCAACCGAGATGTCAACTCGTATAGCGGCGCCACGGCCACATTGCCTGTGCTCAACATGGCCTACTACCCCAACGAGCGTGGCCCCTACAACTTCAACCCCGACCTCAACGCCGACGGAACGCTCAACAATCCGGAGCAGCACTGGGGCGGCATGATGCGCAAACTGGAAACCACCGACTTCGAGAACGCCAACATCGAGTATGTGGAGTTCTGGATGCTCGACCCATTCATACACAGTCGCGACAAGGCCAACGCTTCCGACTATGGAGGCGACCTCTATTTCAACCTCGGCGAGGTGTCGGAGGACGTGCTGCGCGACGGAAAGAAATTCTACGAGAGCGGCATGCCGGTGGATGGATCGCAGAGCTTCACCTTCACCCAGTGGGGTAAGATTCCCACGCAGTCGACCGTAACTTACGCCTTCGCAACAAGCAAGGGATCAAGAAAATTGCAAGACGTGGGACTCAACGGACTCAACGATGAGGAGGAGCAACAGTTCCAAAGCTACCAGGACTTCCTTACCCAAATTCAGGGCAAGGTGAACCCCGCCGTGTGGGATTCGATATGGGCCGACCCCGCCAACGACAACTACCACTACTTCCGTGGCGACGACCTCGACCGCATGGAGGCCGACATCCTCAGGCGCTACAAATACATCAACAACCCGCAGGGCAACTCGCCCGACTCGGAGGGCAACTCGGGACGATTCGACACCTCGTACAAGAGCACGCCCGATGTGGAGGATATCAACCAAGACTATACGCTCAACGAATACGAGAAATACTACCAGTACCGCGTGTCGCTGAGACCCGAGGACATGGAGGTGGGACGCAACTTCATCGTCGACAAGCGTGAGGTGGCGCCCAAGCTGCGCAACGGACAGACCGGCCACTGGACATGGTACGAGTTCCGCATACCGTTGGAGGAATTTGAGAAGCGCGTGGGAAACATCACCGACTTCTCATCCATCCGCTTCATGCGCGCCTTCCTCACAGGCTTCAAGCAGCCCATCGTGCTGCGTTTCGGAACCTTCGACCTCGTGCGCGGCACATGGCGTGTGTATGAGCAGAACCTCGACAACACCACGCAGACGGGTACCATGACCACCGCGTCGGTCGATATCGAGGAAAACAGCGACAAGTCGCCGGTCAACTACGTGTTGCCTCCGGGCATCAAACGTGGCCAAGACCCCACGCAGCCGCAATTGGTGGAGTCGAACGAGGCGGCCTTGCAAATCAACGTCAACAACCTCTCGTCGGGCGAGTCGAAGTGTGTCTACAAGAATTCCACGCTCGACCTGCGCCAGTACAAGCGCCTTCAGATGTTTGTACACGCCAACGCCAACGAGCAGAATGTCAGCGGATTGCAAGACGACCAGTTGGCTGTGTTCATACGATTGGGCTCCGATTACAAGAGCAATTATTATGAATACCAAATACCGTTGAAGCTCACTCCCGCTGGCCATTACGACCGTTACACCCTCGCGCAGGTGCAGCAGGTGTGGCCCGAGGACAACATGCTCGACGTGCCCCTGTCGGTTTTCACGTCCGTCAAGAAGGCGCGCAACGCCGCCAAGGCGAACGGGTTGGCGTCCTTCAACCGAGCCTTCGAGGCTTACGACGAGAACCATCCACAAAACAAGATTACCGTGATGGGTAACCCCACACTCGGTGAGGTGAAGACGCTCATCATCGGTGTGCGCAACCTGGCCAGTGAGCAAAAGAGCGGTGAGGTGTGGATCAACGAGTTGCGACTCAAGGAATACAACAACTCGGGAGGTTGGGCTGCCAACGGAAACCTCAATGTGCAACTCTCCGACATGGGTACCGTCAACCTGCAAGGACGCTATGTGTCGCAAGGATTCGGCGGACTGGAGCAGGGGGTAAGCCAACGCTCACAGGACGATCAGAGCAACGTGTCGTTCACAACAAGCCTTGAGCTCGGAAAATTCTTCCCCGACAAGGCCAAGGTGTCGGCTCCGCTTTATTATAGTGTCACCAAGGAGGTGACGAAGCCGAAGTATAATCCGCTCGACACGGATATGGAACTAGACGACGCCTTGGAGAGCATGAACAAGCGCGAGCGCGACTCTGTGGAGAACATTGCCGTGACAAAGACGCTCAACCGCAACTTCTCGCTGTCGAATGTGCGCGTGGGAATACAGACCAAGCGGCACCCCATGCCTTACGATCCGGCCAACTTCTCATTCTCATACAGCCACTCTCACTCCCACTCGCAGGGTGAGACAACGGTCTACGAGAATGAGGACAACTGGCGGGGTGGACTCAACTACAACTGGTCGCCTATCTACAAGGCGTGGGAGCCCTTCAAAAAGATCAAGAACAAGAGCAAATGGCTTGAGATCCTGAAACGCTTCGGCATCAACTGGTTGCCGCAGAACGTGGCGTTCAACACCGAGATGACGCGCAACTATTATGAGTTGCAGGAGCGCGACATGGAGTCGTTGGAGGGATCGCAACTGCCGCTGACCTTCTCTGAGCAGTTCCTTTGGAACCGCGACTTCCAACTGAGGTGGGACCTGACGAAGAACTTGCACATGAACTTCCAGAGTGCCACACACGCCGAAATCGAGGAACCTTACACACCGGTCAACAAGGATCTCTATCCCAACCGTTACGAGGCGTGGAAGGATTCTATTTGGACCTCCATCAAACACTGGGGTACACCGCTCGACTATCAGCAGACCTTCACCATGTCGTACCAGTTGCCGCTCAACCTGTTGCCCATCTTCGATTGGGCCAACGCCGACGCCACCTACAACGCCACCTACCACTGGGTACGCGGATCGGAGCTCGAGGACGGAACCAACCTGGGAAACACCATACAGAACAACCGACAGTTGAACATCAATGGTACGTTCAACCTCACCAAACTCTATAACCACGTGCCGTTCCTCAAGGCCGCCAACGACCGTTTCGACAAGGAGCCCAGTCGCTCGGAAGCTAACAAGAAAAAGCAGGACAAGGCCAAGGAGAAAGCCGAGAAGAAGAAGCTCAAGGATGAGGAAGACCAAGTGAGAAAGCAGGCCGTGGCCGATGGAAAAGACCCAGAGGAGGCGGTGAAACAACTGCAACAGAAGCGAAAGGAGGAGCAACAGAAGAAAGCCCAACTGCCGAAGAACAAGAACACCTTCGAGAAGGAAATTCAACTGTTGCCCGACACCACGCTCGAGGTGAGTCATGGCAAGAAGTCGAAACGCCTCATCGTTACGGCAAAGACCTTGGACGGACACCGTTACAAGTTGAAGTTCAAGAAACTTGACGACAACAAGATACGCATAACCAACAAGGTCGACTCGGCCATGAAACTGAAGATTGCCGTCAGCAAGAAGCAGCCTCTGGACGAGCTGAAGTGGTATCGCTTAGCCCAGTCGGTGGCTCGCGTGGCCATGATGGTGCGCAACGCCAGTCTCACTTACCGCAACCAGTACTCCATCGCCCTGCCGGGCTTCATGCCTAATGTGGGCGACGCATTCGGACAGACGCGCAACACCAGCGCCAACGCGTTGTCGCCAGGTCTTGACTTTGCCTTCGGACTGGTGGGCGACAGCTACATTACGAAAGCGCGCGACAACGGATGGCTGCTCATGAGCGATAGCGTGGCGACGCCCGCCACCACCAACAAGACTGAGGACCTGCAACTGCGCATGACGCTCGAACCGGTGAAGAACCTCAAGATCGACCTCACCGCCACACGTTCGCAAACCACGGCCAAGAGCATCCAATACATGTACCAGGGCAATCCCACCACCCAGACGGGTACATTCACCATGACAACCATCTCGCTGGGAACGGCCTTCGAAGGCATGGGCAACGCCAACAACGGGTTCCATAGCGCCACATTCAAGAAGTTCTGCAACTCGCTCGAAGGCTTCCGCCAACGCGTGGAGGCACAATACGCTGGTGCCGTCTACCCCGCAGGAAGCGCCTTGGCTGGCAAGAAGTTCGACCCCGCCAATGGTGGCGTCAATCTCTATAGCGCCGATGTCATGGTGCCGGCTTTCCTGGCCAGTTACACCAGCATGGGAGGCAAGGGCCTGAGCATCTTCCCATCGCTCACCAAGCTATTGCCCAACTGGACCGTTCGCTACAGCGGATTTGGCAAGTTGCCATGGTTCCGCGACGTCTTCAAGAGCGTCAACCTCAACCATAGCTACAAGAGCATCTATGCCGTGGGAAGCTACCAGAGCTACAGCACGTTCATGGAGCTGATGGGATCGGGCCTGGGATTCATCACCGATGCCACATCGGGCAATCCCATACCTAACTCTATGTACAACGTATCCACCGTGAGCATCAACGAAGCGTTCTCGCCTCTGCTCGGCATCGATGTTACCTTGCAGAACAATCTCACCGCTAAGCTCGAGTATCGACAGACGCGTGTGCTCTCCTTGTCGATGACAAGCGTGCAAATCAACGAAGCTATCAGCAAGGATTGGGTGCTGGGAATGGGTTACAAGATCAACAATTTCAAACTGTTTGGCTCACGTAACCACCGCCAGGTGAAGGGCTCTGGCAACCGCACCAACAACCGAAGCCCCAAGAGCAACAGCCGTACGCAAACCAGCCGAGGCAGTGTGAACCACAGCATGAACCTGCGACTCGACCTCTCGTTCCGCAAACAGGCAGCCATTACACGCGATATTGCCGCCATGACCTCTGCGGCCAGCAGTGGCAACACAGCCTTCAAACTGTCGTTTGTGGCCGACTATACCTTGTCAAAACTGATGACCATGAGTTTCTATCTCGACCGTCAGACCAACACGCCACTCCTGAGCAGCAGCAGTTATCCAACGACAACGCAGGACTTCGGCCTAAGTCTCAAGTTCAGCCTCACCCGATAACCATCAAGCATAACGGCCCAATGCCATCGGGAGAATGAAGTGGAAACCATGGAGTAGCCCAAGAAAGAACATGGGAAGCATCAAACATGACAATTGGATTTCTTGAGTTTTGATATGGGAAACTTCAAGCAAGACGAATGGAACTCTTGAGTATGGACATGGGAAACATGATCCGATAACAATCGGATACGAACCTCAAAGGGGGGCTGCGATGTTGTCGCAGCCCCCTTGCATGAAGAAGGAAACATTTCAAGCGCCCCACCGATTTTTCATTGTCTACCCCCTCACGAGTCCTATGGATAGCAACCCATCAACCACCAGACAGAAAACCGTCGACAATCAGGCAGAAAACTATCGACAATCAGGCAGAAAACTATCGACAATCAGACAGAAAACCGTCGACAATCAGGCAGAAAACCGTCAACAATCAGGCAGAAAACCGTCGACAATCAGGCAGAAACACCTAATCATTGGGTTAGCGATCCGCCATCGGATGAGTCATTATCCTGTTGCCGGCAGGCAGAGTTCTTGATGTGTTTAGAGTTAAACCTATTGTTGATTTGGAGTCTGACATGCTTCAACTCCCTATTTGAAGAAGATCGTTCTTGTGCAGTTCGGCCAACAGTTTCACACTTTGGCAATGCAAATCGATATGGCGTTGCAGCTTCTCGTAGATGCTATTGATCTCCACGTAGTAAGCGAGGGCAGTTATCTCGCCCTGTTGCAGAGCCTTGGCAAAGAGCGTAAGCGACTCCTGCAACAGTTTTACGTCGCTATGGTCGATGACCTGTTGCAATCCCTGCAACTGCTCATAGCTGGTGCGCAACGTAGCCACGGCCTCATGCTTGGCTTGCGCCACTTGCAATTCGGCGCTCTCCTTGCGCTCGCGTGCTGCCTTCATCTGGCGGCTATTGCTATACAATGGAAAGCTAACGCCAACGAGAACGCCATTGATGGCCTCCCCTTGCTCGGTGTTTCGACGGTAGCCCAATGAGATGTTGGGCAACCACTCGTTCTTCTGAACCTTAAGGTTCATATCGGCGGCACGAAGCGCAGTCTTCGCCACCGCTACGTCGGCGTCGGTGGCAAGGGTCAGAGTGCGATACGATTCAAAGTCGGTTATCTTTGGGAAGTCGGGCAGTTCGGTAGTCGTCACATCAATGGGCTTTCCACCATTGAGCTGCTGAAGCTGTTGAACAAGGGCCGTTCGCTCCCCTTGCGACTCATTGACAAGAGTGCGAACCTCCATACAATCGAGCTTCACCTTATTGAGTTCAAGGGCGTTGGCGTCGCCAGCCTCCATGCGTTTCTCATACATCTGCAGCAGTTTCTCGCTATTGGCCAAACGCTCCTTCAGCATGGCGAGCGTCTGATTGACGCGGATGACATCGATGCAGAGCAACTGCGCCTGAAGCAAGATGTCGCGACGCTGCTTGGCCAAGAGCTGCTCTCCCACCGTCTGTTGCATCTGCGCCTGCTTGTTGCGGGCAGCATATTTCGTGGGGAACTCCATCTCCTGACTAACCACAAGTTCGCTTTCGGCAACGCCTGAGTAGCCATTGCCAAAGAACGGGCTATACTCCACCGATGGGCCAGCGAGCGTATTCGCCGCCTTAAGGTCGAGCACGTCGGCCCGATTGTCGTGTGCGATCGATTGCAGGGTGAGGTTATTGGCTGCGATCTGCTTGAGCACGTCGCCAAGAATGTCGGCTGCGAAAGCCGCGTTACACACGCTGAGTGCCACGATTGTGGCGATTAGATATCTTCTCATAAATGATAGGAACAATGAATGCGTTGAGTAATGTGGAACTGATGAGGCCGCCAAGTATCACCTTTGCCATGGGCGACTGTATCTCGTTGCCCGGCAAGTCGCCGCCGAGAGCCAACGGAACAAGCGCGAGAGCTGAGGTGAGGGCCGTCATGAGGATAGGGTTCAGGCGAGAGAGAGAGCCTTCAATGATGGCCTCACGCACGGTCTTGCCCTCCTCTTGGCGCAAGCGCTTGTACTCGGTGATGAGCAACATACCGTTGCGCGTGGCGATACCAAAGAGCGATATGAAGCCTATGACAGCCGGGATGCTCACCTCGCCAGTGGTGAGCACAATGGCAAAGATGCCGCCTATGAGAGCCAGGGGCAGGTTGAGCAGGATCACTCCGGCTTCCATCGCATTGCGGAACTGCATGAAAAGGAGGCAGAAGATGACCACGATGGCCAAGACACACGTGAGGTAAAGCACCCTGCTGGCGCTCTCTTGGCTCTCAAACTGGCCGCCATACTCCACGTGGTAGCCTTCCGGCAACTGCACTTCGTCGGCCACAACCTGCTTGATGTCGGCCACAACATCGCTCAACGCCCTGCCACTGGTGTTGGCCGAGATAACGATCTTGCGCTGCACGTTCTCGCGGTTGATGGTGTTGGGGCCAGCGCTCGAGACGACATCGGCCACGTCGCTTAAGGGCACCTTGCGCCCATCTTGCGTATCGATGATGAGATTGCTCACGTCATCGTAGTTGGCCGCTTTCACCACGAGGTTGAACGCGCGCCCCGCCTCATAAACTTGCGACACCGTTTCGCCCGCGAGGTTTACCGCCAGGAACTCGTTGAACTCAGGCAGGGTGATGCCGTTGCGCACCAACAACTCGCGCCGCGGTATAATTTTCAGCTCCGGCCGTTCGATCTGCTGCTCCACATTGAGGTCGGCGATGCCCTTTACGTCCTTGCACGCCTCCTTGATTTGGTTGCCAATGGTGAACATGCGGTTCAGATCGGTGCCAAAGAGCTTGATGGCAATGCTTGCCTGCGTTCCCGAAAGCATGGCGTCAATGCGGTGCGAGATGGGCTGTCCAATCTCGATATTGGCGCCGGCGAGCACCGACAGGCGCTTTCTCACATCGTTGAGCACCTCCTCATGACTGCGGTCGCGCAGCTCGAAAGGAGCCTCTATCTCGCTCACGTTGACGCCGAGCGCATGCTCATCGAGCTCCGCACGTCCCGTCTTTCGGGCCACGGTCTTGATCTCGGGCACTTGCAGCAACAGGCGTTCGGCACGTGCGCCAATGGAATCGCTCTCCTCAAGCGATATGCCGGGGAGCGAAGAGATGTTGATGGTGAACGATCCCTCATTGAACTTAGGCAAGAAACTGCTTCCCAAACAGAAGAACACGCCCACCGCCACCACAAACAACGCTACGGTGGCCACGATTACCTTGCGTGTGTTACCCAACACCCAGAGCAACGCATGCTCATAATACTTCTTCAGCCACACGGCCACAAAGGCCTCCTTAGGCATCTCGCCCTTGCTCTTGTTGAGCAGATAGCTACAGAGCACAGGCGTCAGCGTGAGGGCGACAAGCGTCGACGCGAAGAGCGCAGTAACAAAGGCTATGCCAAGGGGAATCAGCATGCGACCCTCCATACCACTGAGGAAGAACAGCGGTGCGAAGCTCACCACGATGATAAGCGTGGAGTTGAGGATAGGCATACGCACCTCACGCGAGGCGTTATACACCAGTTCGATGATAGGCATACGCTCCTCCTCGGGCAAGGCACGGCGCTGCCTGATGTGCTTATACACGTTCTCCACATCGACGATGGCGTCGTCGACCAGCGATCCGATGGCAATGGCCAATCCGCCCAAGGTCATGGTGTTGATGCTGATGCCAAGGGCGTTGAGCACAATCATGGCCACCAGGAACGACAAGGGAATGGTGACAAGCGATATGACCGTGGTGCGCACGTTGGCGAGAAAGACCATCAGGATGATGACAACAAAGATGGCGCCCTCTACGAGCGACTTCTTCACGTTGTCGATGCTACTCTCGATGAAGTCGGCCTGACGGAAGATATCGGTAGACACATGCACATCGGCGGGCAGGCTTTTCTGCAAGTCGGCGAGCGCGCTGTCGATGTGTTGCGTAAGGTCGATGGTACTGGTGTTGGGCTGTTTGGTAACTGTGAGGAGCACAGCGGGATGCGCGCGCTCACTGGCCACTCCGAGCTTGGGCGACTGGTTGCCCACCTTGATGTCGGCCACATCGGCCAATGTGATGACGCTCTCGCCGTTTTTCTTCACGATACATGTGCCCAACTTCTCCACATCGTTGGTTGAGGTGATGCCACGAATGATGTATTCGTTGCCATACTTGTAGCGCACGCCACCGTTGGTGTTGGTGTTCATGCCACGTGTGCTGGCCATGATGTCGGCGAGCGTCACCCCGAAATGCTTCATCCTACCCGGACTGATGAGTATCTGGTACTCCTTGATGTCGCCGCCATGCACGCTCACCTGAGCCACACCGCCCGTGGAGAGGAGCCGCGGACGTATCACCCAATCGGCGTAGGTGCGCAGGTCCTGCTGTGAGGTGTGGTCGCTGGTGAGACTCACGATGAACACCTCGCCGAGGATCGACGACTGCGGCCCAAGCACGGGAGCGCTAACGCCCGCCGGCATCTGCTCACCCACAGAGGCGAGCTTCTCGCTCACGATCTGCCGGGCCAGATAGATGTCGGTGCCCCAATCGAATTCCACCCACACCACAGAGAAGCCATTGGTCGACTGCGACCTCACCCGGCGCACACCGGTGCTACCGTTCACGGCCGTCTCAATGGGGAAGGTTACGAGTTGCTCCACCTCTTCGGTCGCCATGCCCCCGGCTTCGGTCATGATGACCACGGTGGGGGCGTTGAGGTCTGGGAACACATCGACATCGGTCTTGCTGGTAGAATACAAGCCGCCAATGACGAGCAGCACCGACGCCACCAACACCAATATTCTGTTCTCAAGCGAGAATCGTATGATCTTGTTTAGCATATCCTCCTACAATCAATGGTTATGGTTATGCGCCGGGATGGCGTTGGAGGCCGATGCCAATCGCACCTGCACAGCGCCCTTGGTCACCACGCGGTCGCCTTTCTTCACTCCGGTGAGTATCTCCACACGCTCGCCGTCGCTCTCACCGAGCGTCACCTCCTGCTTGCGATAGCCCTCCTCGTCCACCTGGATGTACACGAAGTGGACGCCTTGCTCCTCGGTGAGGGCGCCAATGGGCAGGGTTATGACGTTGGGACGGTTCTGCGTGATGAGGTAAATCTCCGCATAGGAGCCCTGCACCACGTCGCCCGTGTTGTTGAACTCGAAGATGACGGGGATGTATGAGTTGTTGACCTCGGCCGAACGACCATACGACTGTATGCGCCCACCCATGTCGGTGATGTCGTAGAGACGATCGCTGTAGCTCGTGCTAAACTTAGCGCCGCGTATCTTATTGAGCTCATTGAAGTGGCGCTCGGGAATCTCGGCGCGCAGATAGAGGTGCTTGTTCTGCGTGATGATGGCGAGGGGCTGTCCGGCCTCCACATAGTCGCCCCCATTGACGAGGCACTGCTTCAGGTAGCCACCACGCGGAGCGGTCACCACCACTCCACCCGCGCTGCGTGTGCGCTGCACGCTGGTGTAGGTGAGCTTGGCCGCCTCATACTCGGCCTTGGCCACAGCGAGGTCTTTCTCGCTAATAATCTTGTCCTTGATGAGTATCTTCGCGCGGGTGTAGTCGCGCTCAGCGCGCTCATAATCGATGCGTGCGCGCTGCACGGGGTCGCCATCGGCCGCCTGCATACCAGCCGACGTGATGGAGAAGAGCGTTGCGCCCGCGCTCACCTTCAGTCCCTCGCTGACGTGGTTCTTATACTGCACCCGTCCGCTGATGGTGGCCACCACGGTGGTTTCGTCGCACGAGGCCGACATCACCTTTCCGCTGGTGTGGATAACGCCATGGAACACGCCAGGCTTCACCACCTCCACCTGAACGCCAGCGGCACGCGCCTTCTCGGGCGAGAGGATAATCTCGTCGGTATGGGCACCCTCGGCCTCGTGGTCGTGTTGCTCGGTTTCCTCAGCGTGGTCATGGTCGTGATCGTGGTCGAGATGGTCGTGCGAATGGGCTCCGCAAGCGGTCATGCCAGCCACGAAGACGGCCGACAATAGGTAATAAGTGATTCTTCTAAGCATATTTCATTGGTGTTGATTACGTAGTTAAAACCGAATTGGTTGCAAAGATAAAGCAAAAGTCGTGCAACCTTGTTGCAAACATGCCGTCTCACCATCCCTATTGCCAACAAAAAAGCGGAGGCCAACGACCTCCGCTACAATAGTTTTCGATGCTTATTGTCTTACCCTCCTGTGGGTTAGCTCTTATGCGTCATGATGTTGAGCACCATGTCGTCGGTGGCGCACATGGCCTCCTTGCCGATGCTCGTAAGGTTGTGAATGCTTCGGTCCACATCCTTGTCGATGATGCCCTCGGCCTCGGTCACATGCTTTCCCTCGCGCGCCAGCACGGCCGAGAGCAAGGCTGTCGACACGCCCGAACTGATTTTCAGGGCACAACTGGGCTTGGCTCCGTCGCAAATCATACCCGTGAGGTTGGCAATCATGTTTCTCACGGCAAAGCAGATGTCGTTATACTCGCCTCCCATGAGGTAGGTGATGCCGCAGCTCGACCCGATGCTCGCCACCACACATCCACACAACGCCGAGAGCTTGCCGAGGCTCTGCTTGATGTAGATGGCCGTCAGGTGGCTCAGCGTGAGGGCGCGCACCAGCTCCTCCTCGGTGTTCTCGTTCTCCTCGGCATACACCACCACGGGGTTGGTGGCGCAGATGCCTTGGTTGCCCGACCCACTATTGCTCATCACGGGAATCATGGCTCCACCCATGCGCGCGTCGCAGGCCGATGCCGTTTTCGATATGATGCGCGAGAAGATGCTGTCGCCGAAGATGCCCTTGCTCAACGGACGGTCCATGGTCTTGCCGAGGCAATGGCCGTAGTTGCCCTTGAGCGATGCCTGGGCGGCACCCATGTTATAGCGTTTCGACTCGAGGATAAACGCTATCTCATCGACGGGCGACGTGGTGGCAAAATCCCACACGGTCTTCAGGTTGAGCGCCACGCCATGCGTCTCGCCCTCCTCGCCCACACACATACGCTTGTCGAGCAGCACCTGCCCGTTGCGTTCCTCGTAAACGAAGTTGGTGTGGCCACCGGCGATGATGGCTGTTGCCGTGTCGTCGCCCCGCTCACACACCACCTCTATATAAAGCTTCTCCGGGATGTCGTGCTTCAACTTGATGTCGATGTGGTCCTCGCCGATATAGCGCTTGCCCTCCTCGAGGGTCTCGGGTGTGAGGTCCTTGATGACCTCCAACTGATACTCCGACTTACCAACGATGGCTCCCATGGCCACCGCGATGGGCAGGCCGATCATGCCAGTGCCGGGAATGCCCACGCCCATGGCGTTTTTCAGCATGTTGGCCGAGAGCCACACGCGTATCTTCTCGGGTCTGCACCCCAGGTCCTCAGTGGCTCGAGCCACACAGAGCGCCACGGCCATCGGTTCCGTACAACCCACGGCAGGCACCACCTCTTGGTGGATGAGCGCCACGATCTGTTCTCTTATCTCCTTGTCAAGCATATAGTTAAATTTGAGGTTTCGTCCTTTTGGGGTTCTCACGCCATGGCAACGCCGGGCGCGCTTCGGCCCCTACTCCTCGCGGAGCTTTATCTCGCAGTTGTCGAGCGAGTCGATGATGGCGAGGCTCTCGCAGCGTATGCCCTCCTTCTCAATGACCTCCCTGCCGTTCTGGAAGGCTTTCTCGATGATGAAGCCCATGCCCACGAGCTCGGCGCCACTCTGCTTGCAGAGGTCGATGATGCCCTTCGCCGCATTGCCATAGGCCAGGAAGTCGTCGATGAAGAGCACCTTGTCGGTGGGCTGGAGATACTCCTTGGCGATGACCATGTGATACTCGCGCTGCTTGGTGAACGAGAAGACAGTGGTCGAGAGCATGTCGCCCATGGTCGACGGCTTTTTCTTCTTGGCAAACACCACTGGCAGGTCGAGCAGGAAGCCCATCATGATGGCCGGCGCAATGCCGCTGGCCTCAACGGTCAGAATCTTGTTGATGTCCGACGAAGCATAACGCCTGATAAGCTCCACGGCTATCTGCTTCATGAGGTTCGGGTCGAGCTGGTGGTTGATAAACTTGTCTACTTTCAGTATTCCGCCGGGGAAACACTTGCCGTCCTTCAGAATGCGATCTTTCAGTAGTTTCATGATTGGCTTTTTATTATTCGTTTTTTATAATGGGTGCAAACTTACATAAAAAATATGAATAGCCGAACGCTTGCCTTTAATAATATGGGGTTGGACCCCAAAATTTCTGCAAATGGCCCCCTTCGGGTATGGTCTTTTATGCTTACCTTTGCATTCCGAAACAATTCGAAAGGGGCCTTCGCCCCCTCACACATTCTTCTCAGCATGCAGATCGACATTCTTTGGCTTCGCAAATGGTTCAACACGTTCAACCAGCAGTATTTCGACGGCGGGCTGCCCACGCCCCGCTTCCACATTGGCCACTCGCGCACGCAGCTGGGCACCTTGTCGTACAAGCGCAAGCGTGGCCTCATGCGCACGAGCCTCTACGACTTTGCCTTGGGCATGAGCAACTATTACGACCAATCGGAGCACCAGTTTCAGAGCGTGCTTCTCCACGAGATGATCCACCTGAGCATTGCCGCCTCAGGCCTCACCGACACCGCTCCCCACGGCGTGGTGTTCCGGGGCATGATGAGCCGGCTCAACCGCGAGGGGTGGCACATCCATGTCACCACGTCGACACGGGGCATGCAGAAAGCTTACACGGGGTCGGAGCGCGTCATCGGCCAATATCTGGTACTGGCCATCGAGCTTGCCGACGGTCGCCATTTCCTCTCGTCGGTGAGCCCGCGCCATGCGCGAGCGCTGAACGAGAGGGTGCAACGGGCGGGCGAGGTGCGGCGCGCCACATGGTACACCACGTCCGACCCGTGGTTTGCCGACATGCCGAAGGTGCGGTCGCTGAGGGGGCGTCGCGTCAGCGACGAGGTGTTTGCCAACAAGACGGCGCGCATGAAGCCCATTGCGTTCTAACCCCTTGCGGCAGCGTCTCTTCAGCGGGCCTGCGCACGAAAGTCGCTTGGCTTGAGGCCAGTCTTGGTCTTAAACTTGGAGGAGAAATAGTCGGGCGAATCGAATCGGAGGCGATAGGCTATCTGCTTAACGCTCATGTCGGTGGTGGCAAGCAACTCCTTGGCTCGCTGAATGCGCAGCTCCTGCTGGTAAAGGGCTGGCGACACGCCCGCAAACTCCTTGAACAACTTACGAAAATTGCTATAGCTGACGCCCATATCACTGGCTATGTCCTGAATGGTGACGTCGGCCTCCAGCCCGTTGCGGATAAGCAGGCGGGCTTGGTTCACCAGGTCCACATGCTCATGGTTGCGGCTCAACCGCTTGGTTCGCTCCAGCGAGTACATCAGACCCATGAGGTGGTTCACCATGCCCGCCAGCGTTTGCTGCACGTAGGGCGCCTCCACCTGCGCCACGCGCATGGCTTCTTCGTAAAGGTGCAGTATCTCGTCGGAGTAGCCCACGTGGTAAACGGGATGGTCGGGCGAGAGAAATCCGGCCTTCACCCGATGGTCCATGTTGATTCCCTTGAACCCAATCCAATGGCTCTTCCACCCCACCTCGCTGACGGGATGGTAGCTGTGCCACTCCCCAGGGAAGAGCAGAAACATATCGCCCGCCTTGAGGCGATGCTCGCCACCCTGCGCCGAGCGGAACACACCCTCGCCCTCCGACTGGTAGAGCAACTGATACTCGCTGAGCACGCGCCCTTTCTCCACGGCAAAATAGTAGCCATCGGCATGGCCATGGGTGGGATAATCGTCGCCTGGCGCTATCTCCTCGTAGCCCACGGTGCTCACCGTGAGGCCCCACTCGGCATCGCGCTCATTGGCTATCAGGTATTTGCTGGTCTGCATGATAAATGGGCTTTAGGTAGAAATGTGGTTGCGCTATATCGCATTGCAAAAATAACAAAGAATCGACAAACGGCAAAGTCTATGCGCCTTTTTTTCGGTTTTTGCAAGGGCGCGGAGCCCCCCTCATCGGAACCGCGGTGGTACGCGCAGCACTATTGGGTGAACTCCCGACATGGGGTGTTGGGATTTTTGGTGAAAAAGTTGTGTCGCGATTTCGACTGAAATAGCGAATGTAATCGCCGTTGCACGCATGGGAAATCTAAAAAAATGAGCCACCAATTTGCGAAACATGCCTAACCGCGTCTCGGTTAGGCATGTTTCGCACTGCGGTTAGGAAGGTATCGTGCCTCGGTTTGGCATCTATCGCATTGCGAAAGATGGCCTTTCGCAGTGGGGGAAAGGCGTTATGGAGCTACAAACGGGCCTTTTAGATTACAACCTCCTGAATATTAGGCATTTGCAAAATTTAGCGAGAATCGCGTATTTGCGGCCAGCCACTCGCTTGCCGACGAACAAATGTTAAAAACAGGGGATGCTTGTAGTCCTTTTTCGGCAGCCTCCGCCGGCTACACCTCCACCATGATGGCGGCGATGTTCTTCCTCTTCAACGTTTGCACGATGGGCTGGGGGCAGCCTGGGTTGTTTCGATGGGAGGGGCATTATCCCCTAAAAGGCAGCCATATCTTATTTTTGAGTCATCTATCATTAGGAGTGATCAGATCCTCAACTCTGACTGTTTTAGCCTCAGACGGCGTGACAACGAATCTCCCTAATTTTGGAATTTTTCTAACATCGTTTTTCTAATTCGTTCCAATTGGTAATCGTTAAACGATTACACTAATTCGTTAATTAGAGAAATTCATTGTTACCGCGTCTGAGCGTAAATTCTTACGTGTGTCCTTTATCACTCCAAATGTCGGACGAACCTTATTTTTTCTCCTCTATCTTATGGTATTGCTGTGTGCTCTCTGCCTCCACGCGGCGGCGCACTTTCTTGCCTCCTGAGAAATTCCAGGTCACGCCAAACAGGAACGATGTGGGCTTGGTGCGGTTGTGATAATAAGCCGTGACATCACTGCCGTCAGTTCTCCTCTGGCGCCCCTTTGCCCAAAGGGTAGACTCAAGCGACAAGCGCAACTTGTTATGGCAAAAGGTCTTCCAAACGGAAGCGTCTACATTGCCCACGGGTTTCATGTAATAGTGCTCTATGCTGCTTTTCGTTTCCCAGTAGGCATTGAGCGATCCTCCGAAGGAAGGCAAGAAGTTGAAATTGTTGTTCCACCAAAACTTACCGCACCATTGGCCGCTGATGGTTTCCTGCGCTGAGCTGAATCTCACCTGCAGTGCCGCCGCTTGCACTTTCGTTGTCCACCACTTGGTAGGCGAGACGCTCACTTCCACCCTTGCGCCAAACGCCTGTTCATAGTCGCCGTTCTCGGGCTTGGCCCATGTCAGGTTGCCTTCCGTCCTATGGGTGTAGTAGATGGGGTCCAAGATGCGGTCATAGAGCAGTGTGGCTTGGATGTGCTGGTTGAGCGAAAAACCCAGCATGGCAGAGTGCTCCCTGGGGGTGGCCAGTGACGGGTTTCCCGTCGTGTAGTAACCGGGATTGGAATAGACCTTGTAACTGTTGACCACGCTGTAAGGCATGTCGGCAACGGTGTTTTGGTACATCAGCCTCAGTATGGTTCCCTTCTTCGGATTGAGCATCCACACCAGCATGGCCTGGGGGCAAAGGTATGTGTCGGCAAACGTGGTCTCCGCGCCTTGGGTGTCCACCTTCATGTGGTTGCGCTGCAGGGTCAAGCCGGCACTATACATAACCATCTTGTGCCTGCCGGAAAAGTTGGCATAGGCGGAAGGTATGTGTATGTCGACCTTGTTCCCCACGTCGCCTGCCAAGTCGTTGTAATGAATATACTGGTAGCTTGCGCCGGTCTCCAACTTGTTGCCATTGGCGAAGCAGAGCGTGTACTTCGGGGTGAAATGCCACAATTGTGTCTTTTCCCTCGTCTTATCCTCGAATGTGCTGACATCGTTTGTCTCCTCCGTTTGCTTCTTGTGATGGTTTTGCAGCAGATAGTCGGCCGTGACGTCAAGGTTCGAACCTCTGTCATCGGTCGTCAGGACATACTTTGCCACCGTTTGCTGGGCGAAGGTGCTTTCTGGGCCGTGCAGGTAGATCTCGCCCGCTTCCGCGCCTTCATCGCCAAGGATGACGCTGCGCTGCTTGTTCTTGACATCAACGTTGCCTATATACTCCGACACCGCCAACGTGGAACGTTTAGACAGTTCGTAACTGATGTTCAAGCGGGTTCGCAGGTTGTTGCTCCAAGAGCGCATCTTAGAAAAGTAGTCCTTTCGCTGGCCGTCGGCATAGAGATAGCTGTTTGAGGCGTCTTCCAGCAATTCTTGGTTTGAGCAGAGGGCATAGTAGTTGACGCTCCATTTGCCTTGGCTGGCGTTTATCGCAAACACAGGCGTCCCCATGATGTAGCCATACTTCGGCATGACCTCACCTTGGGCTCGCAAAAAGCCTGAGTAGCCTCCGTTCTTTTGCTTCTTCGTCGTGATGCGTATAACACCGCCTTTCGCGTTGGCCCCCTCGCCCACCGTCAGGTAGTCCACTTCTATCTTGTCAATCTGTGTTGGAAGGAGGGCGGCAAACTCTTCCTGCGATGTGATCTTGACGCCGTTGACATAGATGGTCGGTAGATTTCCGAAAAGGTGCACCTTGCCTTCCGACACATTCAGGCCCGGAAGGAACGCCAGCATGTCCTGCATCGTGTTGCTTTTCTCAAGTCCTGTTCCACTGGGTCGCAAGCTGTATCCACGGGCGTTGTTAACGATTCGGTTGCCTTTGACCACCAGCTCGCCCAACAACCGTGAGTCGGCGTCCATCTTGAAGTCGACCACGAGGCTGTCTTGCCCGTCGTGGAGACTGACGTTGGCAAATTGCCGCTTATATCCCAGGCAGTGTGCCGAAACAATGGCATCGCGTTTGTTTGTGCTCACCGCAAAACGCCCGTCTGCGTTTGTGAGGGTGCCTGAAACATAGGCAGAGTCGGGAGCCGACAACAACATGACGGTGGCACCTGCAAGCGGCTGGCCGCCGGCGTCAACCACGCGGCCTTTTACCACCTGCCCTTGGCAAGGCAGCATGCACAAAAGCATGCACACTATTATAAAGCAACAGTTTTTCATGACGATGATATTTAAACAGACAAGCGTCTAACTATGTGTTTGTTTTTTAAAAAGGGTATCAAAAAGATGTGTAATAGCCTGCAAAGGCTGGCTTGTGCAAAGTTACAAAAACACTTGTTAACAACCAATATTTTACAAAAAAAGCGCGCGATTATGTAACAATATGTCATAATTCGTACCTATACGGTTACAAAAGCACGCTTTTATTCAAGTTTCACCCGCTCATTATCTCCGCAATATCAGTCAGTTTTTCATCAATACAAGATTCTCGGAAGTTAGCAAGCTGGTGTAAGATTTCGACTTTCCACAGCCACGACAGGAGTGTTCGGCACTGTGAAAAGGCGCAAAATGAGCCATGCGTTTGCGCCACCTTCCTAAACGAGTCGCGGTTAGAAAGGTGGCGCAAATCGGTTTGGCATCTATCGCATTGCGAAAGATGGCTTTCGTGGCGTGGATAGTTGTAGCTTTTTTCGGCAGCCTCCGCCGGCTACACCTCCACCATGATGGCGGCGATGTTCTTCCTCTTCAACGTTTGCACGATGGCCTTGGCCGTAGCCTGGGTTGTTTCGATGGGAATGGTTTTCTTTTCCGACTTCAAGATGTTGTTGAGGGCCGCCGCCGTGATCGGTTTGCCCGTACGGTTTGTCGAGTTGATGGCGTTGATGATGTCGGCCTTTTGCGACTTGCTGACCTTGGTGAGCAACTGTATGTTGTAGTTGGGTTCGGGCTTCTCGGGTTCGATGGGTTCAGCAGGCTCAATGGGTTTCTCGGGCTCAGCGGGCGCTATAGGTTCAGTCGGTGCGGTGGGGAGTGCTGGCTCGGTGGGTTCAGCGGGTTCAGAAGGTTCGGCCGGCTTCGTGGGCTCGGCGGGTTCGTATTGCTTGATCTCCACCAATTGGTTGTTGAATATCTCGATGAGTTTCGAGATGCCCATCGGCATGTCGGCCGTGGTTACATTGAGGTCCACGTCGATGCATCGCTTGCTCAGGAATTTCTCCTGACTGACGTCGGTTATCTCGGCCGAGTCGCCCGGCGCGGAGTATTTGGCCTTGAGCTCAAGCTTTTCCTCCTTCATACTACTCTCCGTAACGGTGGCCTGGAACCTCAGGTTCACCTGGTCGATTCGCAGATAGGGCACAGGGACAATGCAGAGCAACGGCATAGTGAGTCGGTTGACCACTCCTCCGCTCTCAAAATAGAACGTCATGGTGACAGGCTCAAGGCAACTCTCATCATCGTCTTTCTTCCTAAACACCACCCCGTTGAGATAATCGAGCGTGGCTTGCGCCGCCTCTTCCTGCGCATTGACACAGGCTGAGAGAGGCCCGCCGATGATGCGGTTAAAGTCGAGCTCGCCCAGTGGGGACTTCTGCAGCTCTTTTGGGTCGGTGACACGGGATTGAGGCATATTCGTTGGGGATTAATCGTTCGTGAATGGTGGTTTGCGGCAAACCTGCCTACTCGTCGACCTTTCGGATGCGTAGGCAGCGGGTTCCCGCCAATTGTAACAGGCGCGCCATGCCCCCAGTGGGCGCATCGGCGTAGGCCTTGATGTTTACGCGTATGTTGTTGCGCACGTATTCGCTTCGTTGCAAGTCCTCCAAATCCTCATTGGAAGGCGACAGGCGCACCTTTATTTTTTGTTGAGGATAACACTTGTCCGACATGACGTTTACGTAAAAGGTGAGGTCGGCCTGGCTGATTTGCAAGAAAGGCAACGGCACCAACATCAGCAACGGCACGCGGAGGGTGTAAGGCTCGCCGTCCATTTGGAGCGAGAAGCTCACCATGATGGGCTCAGAGCGGTCGCCGGTGGCGTGGAACGCCGTGCGCTCAATGAGCTCAAGCGATCGCTCAGTGGCTTGTCGTTGCGCCTCAACGCAGTCGGTTAGCGTTTGGCACATCACGTCGTGGAGCCACAAAGCCTCGCCTGTGCTCTTCAATATCGAGGTCTGCTTGTGAGCGTTGGCCTTGTCGTTGCGCAGCAACTCACCGCTTGTCGTTGCGTCGTGGGTCATTTCTTGCGTTTGATATTACGGATTAAATTGCTAAATCTTCTCCCTTTGATACTATCGATGGTCTTCGAAAGCGACTCTGGGTCGTCCGATTTCTCGCTGGCAGATCCGCTTGAGCTTGATGGTGCCACTACTCTTTTGGACCTGTTGGGCATAAGCCTACGGCTTGAGGACGAATTTGATGAAGCCCCACCAGAGGCTGACGATGACCCGCTGGAACCCGAAGACGAGCTGGTGGAAGGCCTGACATAGGTACCGCTGGAACCCGAAGATGAGCCGGTGGAAGGCCTAACGTATTGTCCGGTAGTCGACGATGAGCCTGTGGAAGGCCTGACATAGGTACCGCTGGAACCCGAAGATGAGCCGGTGGAAGGCC